>NZ_JAALEA010000310.1 GCF_014145145.1 Dietzia cercidiphylli | reverse complement strand
GCCCCCGGCGCCGACCGGTGGCACTGGGTGTCGGGGCACGACGAGGCGGCGGCGGCCGCCGCGGACCTCGGGGGCCGCCCGTTCCTCACCGTCGGCCGACAGTCACTAGCGAGGTTCGTCGGTCCGCTCGCCACCCGCGAGGCGCTGGTGAGGGTGGTAGACCCGCCCGAGGGGACGATCCCCGCCCGGTGGCGGCTCCTGCTCGACCGTGGTCCCTACTCGGCCGAGGGCGAGCGGGCGCTGTTCACCGCGCACCGGGCGGACGTGCTGGTGACCAAGGACTCGGGAGGCGTGCACACCTGGCCGAAGATGGCGGTGGCCGCCGAACTCGGGGTGCCGGTGGTCGTGGTGCGCCGCCCGGGGGCCGCTCCGGGTGTAGAGGTGGTGGCCGACGCGGTGTCCGCCGTCGACCGGGTCGGGACCCTGGCCTGAGGAGGCTCCGGACGCCGGGTTCCGGGCCGATCCACAGGGTCCGATGACGGGGTTAACACACGTGTAGAGACGATCGACGCCTCGCCTGGCCGCGTCCGTCCTCGCCGGACCCGATCTCGCGCGGGTCTGCATCGTCGCAGGTCAATCAGGTCGAGGACGGTGGACCGGCCTCACGTATCACGACTCCGGCGCCACCCGCAGGGACTTCGCCCAGCCCGGCGCCGCCGAGAACATGATCAGAGAAATCGGCCTAAACACAGAAATGTTCGGACACCTGAGAATAGTGTGGTCTCCATCACACCAGGAGGCCGAGTGTTATCAGTTCGTAATCTCGAGGTCGTCTACGACGACGCGATGCTCGTCATCAGAGGTGCGAGTTTCGACGTGCCGGACGGCCACATCGTCGCGCTGCTGGGCGCGAACGGAGCCGGCAAGTCGACGCTGCTGCGCAGCCTCTCCGGACTACTCGATGTCCACAACGGGGCCATCACCAAGGGGTCGGTCACCCTCGACGGGGAGGACATCGGTTCGCTGAGCGCACCCGCGATCGCGCGACACGGCGTCAAGCACGTCCTCGAGGGGCGACGGATCTTCAAGGAGTTCTCGGTCGAGGAGAACCTGCGCATCGGCGCGCACGTCACGCGCCGCCACCTCCGCGAGGGCCTCGATCGCGTCTACGGGCTCTTCCCCGTCCTCCACGAGCGCAGGTCGCGAGTCGCCGGCTACCTGTCCGGCGGCGAGCAGCAGATGCTGGCGATCGGCCGGGCGCTCATGTCCGCACCGCGATACCTCCTGCTGGACGAGCCGAGCCTGGGCCTCGCGCCCAAGATGGTGGAGCAGATCCGGGACATCATCGTGGAGATCAACTCGCAGGGGACCGGGGTGCTGCTGGTCGAGCAGAACGCGGCGATGGCGCTGTCGATCGCCCGACACGGGTACGTGGTGGAGACCGGCCGCGTGGTCATGGACGGGCCCGCCGCGGACCTGCTCGACAACGACGACATCCGCGAGTTCTACCTGGGCGCGCGCTCGGACTCCGACGAGACGACGTCCTACCGCGACGTCAAACAGTACCGGCGGCGCAAGAGGTGGGCGTCATGACGAACCCGTCCACTTCCACCCCGGTCGTCGAGTTCTCGCAGGTGAGCCTGGCCTTCGGGAACCTCAAGGCGATCGACGGCGTCGACTTCACCGTCAACCCGGACGAGCTCTTCGCGATCATCGGCCCCAACGGCGCCGGGAAGACCAGCATCTTCAACGTCCTCTCGGGCGTGTACCGGCCGCAGCAGGGGTCGGTGAAGCTCAGGGGACAACAGCTCCTGGGGATGCGTCCGCACAAGATCGCCCGCCTGGGGGTCGCCCGGACGTTCCAGAACGTCGAGTTGTTCGCCAACCTGACGTTGGTCGACAACCTCATGCTGGGCCGGCACGTGAAGTTCCGCTACGGCACGCTCGCGGCGATCGCCTGGGTGGGGCCGGCCAGACGCCAGGAGGAACTGAACCGCGCCGCGGTCGAGGAGATCATCGACCTGCTGGAACTCCAGGCGTGGCGCAAGCTCCCGGTGGGGCTGCTGCCCTACGGCATCCAGAAACGCATCGAGCTGGGGCGGGCGCTGGCCATGGAACCCGAGATCCTCCTCCTCGACGAACCCGTGGCGGGGATGAACCTCGAGGAGACCGAGGACACCGCTCGGTTCCTGCTCTCGATCCGACAGGAGTTCAAGACCCCGATGATCCTCGTCGAGCACGACATGAGTCTGGTCATGGACATCGCGGACCGCGTGCTGGCCATCGACTTCGGCGCCCCGCTGGCCCTCGGCACCCCCGCGGAGGTCCAGAGTCACCCGGCGGTGGTGGAGGCCTACCTGGGCGGCCAGGCCGCGGCGCCCGCGTCCGGAGGGGGGAGCTGATGAGCACCACCACTCTGGCCACGCGGGTCCGCGACAACGCCGCCGCCCACCCCGGCGACGTGGCACTGCGGAGGAAGTCCCGGGGTGTCTGGAAACCGACGACCTGGGCGCAGTACTGGGACCAGATCCAGGACGTCGCGCACGCGCTCATCGCGCTCGGGATCGACACCCAGGACCGCGTCGCCATCCACAGCGAGAACCGGCCCGAGTGGCTGATCTGCGACATCGCGACAGTGGCCGTCCGGGGCGTCAGCGTGGGGGTCTACCCGACCAACCCGGCCGCGGAGGTCGGATACCTGCTGGAGAACAGCCAGGTCAGGCTGCTGGTGGCAGAGGATCAGGAACAGGTGGACAAGGCACTGGCGGTCTCCGACCAGTGTCCGGACCTCGCGCACATCGTGTACCTGGAGCCGCGCGGGATCCGGGGACACTACGACGACGAGCGCCTCATCTACTGGGACGACTTCCTTGCACTCGGTCGCGAGCACCGTCAGAGGGACGACGGGGCGGTGAACCGGCGGATGGAGCAGGCACAGCCCGACGACCTGATCACCCTCGTCTACACCTCGGGATCGACCGGCCCGCCCAAGGGAGCCATGCTCACCACGTCCAACGTCGAGTTCGCTATCGACACCGTCATGACCCGCGGGGGGACGTCCGATCCGCCGCCGGGACCGTCCGACTACGTGCTCACCTACCTCCCGCTCTCGCACGTCGCCGAGCGCTTCTTCACCACCTGGATGAGCTGCGCGAGCCGGCTCCAGGTGACGTTTGCCGAGTCCATCGACACCGTCCCCCAGAACCTCCAGGAGGTGCAGCCCACCCTGGTGATGGGTGTTCCGCGGATCTGGGAGAAACTCCTGGCCTCGGCCCAGATTCGTCTGGAGGACGCCACCTGGCTCAAGCGGAAGTGGTCGGGCTTCTGGCTGGCGCGGGCCGAGCGGATCGGCGATGCCCTGGTCTCGAACGGCGGCCGGCACACCCCGGCCAGCCGCACGTGGTACGTGCTGGGGTGGATCTGCATGTACCGGGCGCTGCGGGTCCGGACGGGATTGCGGTACGCGCGCTACGCGGTCTCCGGAGCTGCGCCGATCGCCCCGGAGGTGCTCAAGTTCTTCATGGGGATCGGTGTACCGATGCACGAGCTCTACGGGATGACCGAGAACTCGGCGATCGCCACCACCAACAAGCCCGGACGGGTGAAGCTCGGAACCGTGGGTGAGCCCCACGAGGGCACCGAGCTGAAGATCGACGAGACCACGGGCGAGATCCTGGTCCGGAGCCCGGCGGTGTTCGCCGGGTACTGGCGCAACCCGGAGAAGACGGCCGAGACCATCGACGCCGAGGGCTGGCTCCACACCGGGGACGTGGGCGAATGGGTCGACGGGACCCACGTCACGATCACCGACCGGATGAAGGACATCATCATCACCGCCGGCGGCAAGAACGTGTCCCCGTCGGAGGTCGAGAACGCCCTCAAGGTGTCCCCCTACATCAAGGAGGCCCTCGTGATCGGCGACGGCCGCAGGTTCCTCACCGCGCTCATCGGGATCGAGCTCGACACTGTCGGCGACTGGGCCACCCGCAAACGGATCGCCTACACCACCTACCGCGACCTGACGGAGAAACCCGAGGTCCGCGAGCTGGTGCAGGGGGTCGTCGACACCGCCAACGAGAGGTTCAACGCCGTGGAGCAGGTCAAGGCGTTCGCACTGCTGCCCAAGGAACTCGATCACGACGAGGGCGAGCTGACCGCGACCCAGAAGGTCAAGCGCTCGGCGGTGACGGGGATGTTCGCGGACCTCGTCGACGAGCTGTACGAGGGGGCACGATGACCCAGTTTCTCAGTGCCCTGAGCGTCGGTCTGGGCTCGGGTGCCATCTACGCACTCGTCGCGATCGGCTTCGTCATGATCTTCAAGGCCACCGGCGTTATCAGCTTCGCGCAGCCCGCGTTCCTCATGTCCGGTGCGATCATCGTCAGCTTCCTCGCTCCGGTGATGGGCTTCTACGTCGGAGCGATCCTCGGGGTGGTCGCCATCGGCGTCGTGGCTCTGCTGGTCGAACGGACGGCGATCCGACCGATGATCGGCAAGGCGGTGTTCATCATCGCGATCATCACCGTGGGACTGGATATCGTCCTCCGCACGATCGCCGGCATGTTCCTGGGTTCTCAACCGCGGTCGGTCGGGGACCCGTGGGGAACCGACGTCTCGGTGATCGCCGGGGTCGTCGTCCAACACAGGCACGTGGCGGCGTTCGTCACCGCCACGGTGATCGTCATCGCCCTCCTGCTGTTCTTCCGGTATTCCTCGGTCGGCCTGGCGATGCGGGCGGTCGCCTCCGACCAGGAGGCCGCGATGGCCCAGGGGGTGAGTGCCAGCCTGATCTTCGCGCTGTCGTGGGCGATGGCCGGTGCGCTGGCCGCGATCGCGGGGATCTTCGCCGCGACCGGCGGTCCTATCGGCAACACCCTGTGGTTGGTGGGACTCATCGCACTGCCCGCGATCGTCATCGGCGGGTTCGACTCGATAGGTGGCGCGATCATCGGCGGCCTGACCATCGGTATCGCCCAGGCCGTCGTGTCGACCTATCACAACCAGTGGTTCCCGGAACTCACCACCAATCTCGGACCGCTGATGCCCTGGATCATCATGCTGGCGGTGCTTCTCGTCAGGCCACACGGACTGTTCGGCACCAAGGAGGTGGAACGGGTATGAGCCATCTCGTATCTTCAGCGGACCCATCCGATACCTCGAGCGGGTCCCGCGGGTCGGCCGGGTCCGCATCGGGATCCCCGACGTCGCAGTCGGGGGCCGGAGGTCGGACCGGTTTCTTCGGACGGCCCCGCGGTCGGCCGGAGCTGTACTCCAGTTACCGGCAGGAACAGGCGCTGTTCAACACGCGCGCCAAGGCGGTCGGCGCCGCGATACTCATCGGAATCGCGGTACTCCTGCCGTTCAACGTCAGCGACGACCTGTTGCGGATCCTCGGCCTGGGACTCGTTCTGGCCATCGGCGGTATCGGGCTCAACCTGATCACCGGCTACGCAGGTCAGATCTCCCTCGGCCACGCGTTCTTCGTCGGGGTCGGGGCGTACACCGCATCGGTGGTGGCCGGCGATCCCGAAGGGCGCGCACTGGGCCTGGGCATCACCTTCGTCCCGGTGTGGATCATCGCCGCGGGTGCGATGGCGGCGCTCTGCGGGGTGGTCGTCGCCCCCTTGGCCACCAGGCTGCGGGGTCTGTATCTCGCGGTGGTGACGCTGGGCCTCGTGTTCCTCGGCACCTACATCTTCACCGAGTGGTCGAGTGTCACCGGGGGGCCGGGAGTCGGTCGCGAAGCACCGCGCCCCGTCGTGTTCGGCAACGACCTCACCCTGGACAGTGCGTTCACCTCGGACCAGAAGCTGTACTGGTTCTTCCTCGCACTCCTCCTGATCGGGGCGCTCGCGGCCCGGAACATCGCCCGCTCGCGGATCGGGCGCGCCTTCGGGGCGATCCGCGATCGCGACATCGCGGCAGGTGTCATGGGCGTCGACCTGGCGCGCTACAAGCTCATCGCGTTCACGGTCTCGTCGTTCTACGCCGGCGTGTGCGGGTCACTGCTGTTCGTCGCGAACCGACACTTCGGGCCGGAGCAGTTCGGACTGATCATGTCGATCCAGTTCGTCGCCATCGTCTTCATCGGCGGGGCCGCGACCATCTCCGGGTCGATCATGGGCGCCCTGCTGATCGCGTCACTTCCCCGGATCTCGGCGGAGGTCGCCCACCTGTTCCCGTTCATCTCCACTGCACCCAACGCCAGCCCCAACATCTTCGAGGTCGAGGCGATTCTGTACGGCGGCCTCATCGTGGCGTTCCTGTTGTTCGAACCGCGCGGTCTGTACGGCGTGTGGCTGCGAATGCGGATGTATTGGAAGAGCTTCCCGTTCACCTACTGAACCCACCCACTGAACACCTGAGGAGAACACCATGAAGTCGAAGACACTACGCAGCGGGGTGGCCGGCCTGTCGGCGATCGCCCTGGTCCTGGCGGGCTGTGGCCGCGACGACGGCGGAGACACCGAGGTCGCCGGCGTCACCGAGGAACCGTGCCCACAGGCGATCGATGACTCGAAGGGCTGCATCTACCTGGGAGCGATCACCGACCTGACGGGACCGTTCTCACCGATCGGCGCCCCGATGATCGAGGGCTCCCAGGCCTACTGGCAGAACGTCAACGAGAACGGCGGCATCGGCGACTACGAGGTCGACATGGTGACCCACGTCCGGGACAACGCCTACAACGAGACCACCCACTCCCAGGAGTACCGGGAGATCAGGGACCAGGTCCTGATGTTGGCCCACTCGATGGGCACCGCCCACACCAACGGCATCCTCGACGACACCCGGCAGCAGAACATCGTCACGGTCCCCGCATCCCTGGGGTCGAACTGGCTGTTCGAGGAGGGCGTCATGGAGTTCGGCACCAGCTACTGTGCCGAGGCCATGAACATGGTGGACTACGCCGTCGACAACTTCGACGCGACGAGTGTCGGCGCGGTGCACTTCCCCGGTGACTACGGTGACGACGCCGCCAAGGGCGCGGAGATCGCCGCCGAGGAACGCGGTGTCGAGTTCACCCGGTACACCACGGCCCCCGGCGGGACCGACGAGCAGACCGCGGTGATCCAGCGGATCCTGGCCGATCAACCGGACGTCGTGGTCCTCTCCACCAGTGCGATCGAGACCGGCGCCATCGTGGGTGCCACCGTCGCGCAGGGGTTCGAGGGCCAGTTCATCGGTTCCACTCCCACGTGGAGCGCCGGTCTGATGGGAAGCCAGGCCGCGCCGGCACTCGAGGCGCGCTACCTGCACGCCGGAGCGGTGGCTCCGTGGGGCCACGACTCGGAAGGCCACATCGAGATGCGGGAGGTCGCCGAATCCATGGGGACCGAGCCCGATGACTGGTTCGTCCTGGGTTGGGGTGCCTCGTCGGTCATCCACGGACTCCTGGAGCAAGCGGTCGAGAACGATGAGCTCACCCGAAGCGGTCTCTACGAGTCGGTCGACTCGCTGACGGGGGTCGACACCGGTGGGATGTTCGCGGAGGGAGCCGGGGACTACTCGGGAGACGTCAACGAGAACGCGTCCCGCTCGAGCATCATCAACCGGATCGAGCCGGGCAGTCCCACGGGCCTCGTCCTGGAGGAGGAGTGGTACGAGGGACCCACGGCGGCCGACTTCGAGTACACGGAGGCGTGCTACCTGATGTGACCGCCCTGAGGTGATCCTCTCAGCGGATACCGGCCGCCCGTCGACCACTGTCGACGGGCGGCCGGCT
>NZ_JAALEA010000030.1 GCF_014145145.1 Dietzia cercidiphylli | reverse complement strand
CGCCCCGGGCGGCCACCGACGCGGCGCGCGAGATCACCACCCAGATGTTCACCTACGACCACCGGACGGTGGACGCGGACCTCGGAGCGGTACGGGAACGGCTCGCCGACCCGGCGCTGTCGGAGTTCGTCGAGCAGTCCATGCCGACCGTCTCCTCCGCCGCCAAGCAGCAGGAGGCCACCGTCTACGCGACCGTCGCCGCCGCCGCGCCGCAGGAGGTGACGGACGCCGAGCGCGTCACCGTGCTGGTCATGCTCAACCGGATGGTCTCCACCAAGGACGCGCCCGAGGCGGCCAGTTCGGCCTCACGGCTGAGCGTGGACATGGTCCGCCAGGATGGGACGTGGAAGCTCGCCGAGCTCAATTCGCTGTGATGCGGCGCCCCCGCTGGTCTACCCGGCGTCCCCGCTGATCTACCCGGCGGAGGTGGCGTCGAGCGTCTCGAAGAACCGGCGCGCCCACGCGTGGACGTCGTTGCCCAGGACCTGCCGACGCAGTGACCGCATACGGCGACGTCGGTCCTCGGGGGAGTCGTGGACCGCGGCCATGATGGCGTCCTTGACCCCGTCGAGATCGTGCGGGTTGCACAGGTACGCCTGGCGTAGCTCCGCGGCGGCGCCGGCGAACTCGCTGAGCACCAGGGCGCCCTCGCCGTCGGTGCACGAGGCCACGTACTCCTTGGCCACCAGGTTCATGCCGTCCCGCACGGGCGTCACCAGCATGACGTCGGCGGCCGCGTAGAACGCCGCCAGTTCCGTCTTGGGGACGGGCCGGTGGATGTAGGTCACCACGGGGTGCCCGATCTCGCCGAACGTGCCGTTGATGCGGCCCACCGACTCCTCGATCCGCGACCGCATGATCTGGTACTGCTCGACCCGCTCGCGGCTCGGCGTGGCCAGCTGGAGGAGGGTGACGTCGGCGGGCTCCAGGCGCCCCTCCTCGAACAGCTCCTCGAGCGCGCGCAGGCGGACGTCGATGCCCTTGGTGTAGTCCAGACGGTCCACGCCCAGCAACAGGATCTCTGGTGAGCCGAGTTCGGTACGCAGGCGTTCCGCGCGGGCGCGGGTGTCGCGGTCGCGGGCGGCGGCGTCGATGGCGGCCGAGTCGATCGAGATGGGGAACGCCCCCACCCGGACCCTGCGGTCGTCCACGCGGATCTCGGACGCCCGACCCCGGGTCGAACGCAGCCGAAGGGAGGGGTGGCCGCCGAGTCGGTTGGCGAGGATCCGGAAGTTGTCGGCTCCGCCGGGCAGGTGGAAGCCCACGAGATCGGCCCCGAGCATCCCGTCGACGATCTCCGTTCGCCACGGCAGCTGCATGAACAACTCGACGGGGGGGAACGGGATGTGGAGGAAGAACCCGATGGTCAGGTCGGGACGCATCTCACGTAGCAGGCGGGGGACCAGCAGGAGTTGGTAGTCCTGCACCCAGACCGTGGCGTCGGTGGCGGCGGCCGCGGCGGTGGCCTCGGCGAACCGGCGGTTGATCGCGACGTAGGCGTTCCACCATTCGCGGTGGTACTCGGGGGGGACCACCACGTCGTGGAACAGCGGCCACAGCGTGCCGTTGGAGAACCCCTCGTAGTAGAGCCCGACATCCTCGGCGGACAGCGTGACCGAGTGCAGCCGGATGCCGTCGGCGTCGAAGGGCTCGGGGGCGGCGTCCGCCACTCCGGGCCAACCCACCCAGGCGCCGTGGTTGGCCTTGAGGATGGACTCCAGGGCCGTCACCAGCCCACCGGGGCTGGCCTTCCAGTGTTCCCGGCCGTCCTTGTCACGGACGAGGTCGACGGGTAGCCGATTGGCGACGACGACGAAGTCCGCACCGGCGTCCGGCGGCGTCTGCTCGGTCGCGCGCGTCATCCCCGTCCCTTCCGTGATCGCTGTGATGCGGCTAGTCGACGTCGGCAGGGTCGACCTTCTCGGGGCCGATCCCGAGCATCTCGAGCAGCATCAGGCACTCGTCGGCGTCTGCGGCGTACGAGGCCACGATCCTCTGGGCCTGATATGCGGTCTCGTCGGCGACGGGCTCGAGGTCGACGTCGAGCTCGGGCTCCTTGCTGGCCGCTGCGGCGGATGCCATGTGTGTCCTCCCGTGGTCGGTATGGGACGCAGGGCCCGTGTGGGCTCAGGCGTCCGACGTCATCTTACGTCACTGGTCGGCGGCGGCGGACCTGCGCAGATTACGCGTGACCCATTCGCCGAACACGATGCCGGCCGCCAGGGCCACCGCGATCGCCAGGGCCTGGAACATCAGTCCCACACCGATACCGGTCTGGTCACTGGTGAGGGCCGACAGTCCCCGATAGACGGACAGCCCGGGCAGGAGCGGTGTGATCCCCGCGATGGTCACGATCAGTGGCGGGACGGTCGCGATACGGGCGAGGATGCCGCCGAACAACCCCATCGCACAGGCCGCGAGCGCGGAACCCACCACCACGCCCAGCCCGGTCGTCGTGACCACCTGGAAGATGACCATCCCGATCGCCCCGACCGCCGCGGCGAGCCACGTCGCACGCACGGTGGCGTAACTGGCCACCGCGAAGCCGGCGGCCCCGACCCCCGCCGCGAAGACGGCGAGATACAGGGGCGCGTTGCCGGAGATGGTCGGGTCGATGGGGGGCGGGGACATGCCCAGCCGCGCGAACACCGCCAGGGCGATCGTGATGCCGCCGAGAACCCCTCCGGTGAGGATCATCGTCTCCACGCCGCGGCCGGCCGACGTCACGGGGAACCCGGTGATGGCGTCCTCGATCGCGCCGACGAGCGTGAGCCCCGCGAGGAGCACGATGATTCCCGCGGCGACGAGTGTGGATGGCTGGATGTCCACGAAGTTGTCGCTCAGGAACACGTAGGCCAACAGCGCCCAGGCGGCCGCGATGAACCCCCCGACGATCTGCTGGAAGAACTTCGGGAGGCGGTGGCCGTCCAGATAGCGGTTGGCGTACATCAGCGCGAACGTGGACACCATGGACAGGAGTCCGGCGAGCGGGCTGCCACCCAGTTGGATGACGACCGCGCAACCGAGCATCGCCCACCCCAGGACCGCGACCCGGAACGAGTGGGGGTGCGGGGAGGCGATGATCTGCTCGACCTCCGCCGTGGCCTGCTCGACGGTCAGTTGGCGCCGCACGATGAGGTCGGTGAGCCGGGCGACACGGGTCACCCGGGTCATGTCGATCGTGCGGTAGTTGACCACCCGGATGACGGAGATCGGCGGGCGACCACGTCGGCGGTTCACGCCGATGGTCAACGAGGTGAAGGTGACCTCGACGGTGGCGCCCGGCAGGCCGAACGCCGCCGCGACCGATTCCCCCTGGGCGACGGTGTCCGCCGCGCCCTCGCCGGAGGACAGGAGGATGCCGGCGATCTCGAGGGCGAGGTTCAGGACGTCGGTGACGGCGCCGTCGTCGTCCAGGTCGACCGGTGCCATCGGGGACAGGGGCGGCTCGACCGCCAGGTCCATCGTCGACTTGCGCAGACCCAGCCACGCCAGGGGGCGGGTGAACGGTGCGGGTGCGTCGCGGATCTCCACGTGGACACCGTAGTCAAGACCGCGGCGGTCGAGAGCGCGGCCCGGGGTCCGGTTAGGATGTGACCCGGACCCCGGCCGTGCCGGAGCCGTGCTGGAGTGGCGCAATTGGTAGCGCACCCGACTTGTAATCGGGCGGTTGCGAGTTCAAGTCTCGTCTCCAGCTCTCACCCGCCGCCCGGGGGAGCCGGGAGTGCACGCCACGCGCGCGCGGTATACGTTTAGTTTTCTCAGGTTTCTGGGTAGGATGTGGCAGGTGTTCAGCGACGGCGGGGGCTCCGGAGACGTGGACGGGGGCGTGGACGCTGAGTCCACCCGGCGGATCGCCGAGGCGTGGATGCGCGCCGTCACCTCATGTGACGTGGACGCCGCGCTGGCGCTCTCCTCGCCGTCGATCGTCTACACCAACGGCGGCCACCTCCGTCTCTACGAGGGGCACGACGGCCTGCGTGACATCATCGAGGATCTCGCGCGTCTGTCCGGGTTCCTCGACGTGGCCGTCCTGTCGGCGGTGGCGGAACCGGGGATCGTCGCGCTCAAGCGGCTGGAGACCTACACGCTGCCCGAGGGGGGCGTGGAGATCCCGGCCCTGTCGTTCGTCGAGGTGGAGGGCGGTGTGGTGACCCGCTGGGAGGACTACAAGGACCTACGTACTCTGAACACGATCTCGGAGTAGACGGTGGACGGGGGCGGTCCGATGGACCAGGACGAACGGCGCGGCGGCTCCGGAGAGGTGGCCAGGGCGCTCGTGGAGGCCACGTTCCGTGGTGACGTGGACACAGCGACCTCGCTGTGCACGCCCGACCTCGAGTTGCGGATCGAGGGCACCCAGGTGGTGCGCGGCCGCGACGGGCTGGCCCAGCTGATCGAGTTCAACGAGGAGGTCTCCACCGACGTCCGGGTGGAGATCCACCGGGTGCTGTCGTCGGGGGACACGGCCGCGGTGAGCAGGACCACGTTCCTCACGATCGGGGGCACACCCATCACACTCGCCGTCGGCGCGTTCTTCACGCTGCGTGACGGCCTGGTCAGCGAATGGTGCGACTACCAGGACATGGGCGAGGTGACGCGCGCGCTCGGGCACTGAGCCGGTCACCCGCCCGACCCGACCACCGGGGCGGCGAGTCGGGGTGGGCCGGTCAGTCCCCGGGCACGAACTCGTCGTGGCCGAGTTCCCGCAGAGCGCGACGGATCGTCGCGGCCGCCGCGTCCGACTCCTCCGCCGGGGCGTCGGGGTCCGCGCGGGACAGGTCGAAGCCGGACATGTCGTCGGCGGGGAAGACGTGGATGTGGGTGTGTGGGACCTCGAACCCCGCGATCAGATAGCCGGCCCGCGACGCCCCGAAACCCTCGACGACGGCCTCGCCGACCGCCTGGGCGACCTCGTTGAGCCGCGCCCACAGTCGGGGGTCCAGGTCGGTCCAGCGGTCGATCTCCTCTCGCGGGACGATGAGGGTGTGGCCGGCCGCGACGGGCGCGATCGTGAGGAAGGCGACCACCTCGGGGTCCTCCCAGACGAACCTTCCCGGCAGCTCACCGGAGATGATCTTGCTGAAAACGGTCGACATGCTCCCAGCCTAACCATCCGGGGCGGCCGCTTGCCGCTGATGCGCGGCGGTTCGTGATGTAATGAGGGGTACGCCACCCGGACATCGAGCGGCGAACGGTCCTTAGAGGATGGCGGAGGGACGGCAGATGATCGAGGCAACGGCACCGACGGCAGACGACACCGTCAAGAAGAAGTCCTACCACCACGGTGACCTGCGGAACGCGATCATCCACGAGGCCACCACGCGTGCGCGGTCCTCGGGGGAGAAGGCGATCGTGCTGCGGGAGATCGCGCCGGTCATCGGGGTGTCGGCCACCGCCGCCTACCGACATTTCACCAACCGGCAGCAGCTGGTCGAGGAGGTCTCGGCCCGCGGGTTCGCCGCGATGGGTGAGCGTGTCGCTCTCCCGGGTGTCACCGGCGCGGAGTCGGCCCCGGGGCTCGCGGCCTACCTGGACCTCCGCAACGCGGGGATCGCGATCGTGGCGTTCACGGTCGCGGAGCCCGCTTGGGCGCGGATGATGGTCGAGACTCTCGGGGAGTCGTCGACGGTCGCGTTCGCGGCCTCGGACGTCGCCGAGATCATGCAGCAGATCGTCGACCGCGGGATCACGGCGGGGATCTTCCGTCCGGGGACGAGGATCAGGGACCAGCGCGTCCTGTGGGCGGGGATCGACGGCCTCTGCTCGCACGCGATGTTCGGGCTCAAGCCGATGGGGACCCCGGAGGCGGACCACGCGACGGCGCGCACGCTCGATCTCTGCATGACGGACATGCTCACCGCGGAGGGGCTGCGGATCCGCGATGAGGCCACGTTGCCGGACGGGATCGCGACCGACCTGCCGAGCTGAGGTCCACCCGACGACGCCCGCACCGGCCGTGCCGGGTCACGTCGCCCGGGGGGCGCGACTACTGTGGTCGCTGTGCGAATTCTCGTGATCGGTTCCGGTGCCCGTGAGCACGCCATCCTCGTCGCCCTCGCAACGGATCCCGCGGTGACGGAGCTCCACGCCGCGCCGGGCAACCCCGGCATGGTGCAGGCCACGTGTCACGACGCGTCGGTGACGGATCCCTCGGCGGTCTCCGCGTTGGCACGGCGGCTCGAGGTGGACCTGGTCGTCATCGGCCCCGAGGTGCCGCTGGTGGCGGGGGTGGCCGATGCCCTCCGCGCGGCCGGCGTCCCGGTGTTCGGTCCCTCGGCCGAGGCCGCCCGGATCGAGGGCTCCAAGGCCTTCGCCAAGGACGTCATGGCCGCGGCGGGGGTCCGCACGGCGCGCGCCGAGGTCG
>NZ_JAALEA010000309.1 GCF_014145145.1 Dietzia cercidiphylli | reverse complement strand
ACAACAACTGGCTCCACCACCGCGTTGCCGCCCTGAACCTGCGCCGACTGCTCTCGATGGGCCTGACCCACCAGAACGGAACCTGGGCCCTGGCCTGACCAGCCCGCCCGGGCGAGGACTCCCGCCCCGGCAGACCGCACACACGACCCGCGCGGTCCCTGTCACCGAAGCCAGAACCCCGGATCCCCGCACCTCGCGACACGGCCAGACGGCACCCAACTGACACAGGCGCACCGCCCCCACCGCCAGGATCACATCTTCTTCAGCAGGCTCCTAGGCTGGCCGGCATGAATGCCACGCCACAGATTCAGCTGACCCGCGCTCGCGTCGCGGCGATGATCGACCACACGCTGCTCTCCCCGGACGCCTCCCGCGAGGACGTGCAGGCCTGTGTGGACGAGGCCCGCGCTCTCGGGGTCAAGGCGGTGTGCGTGAGCCCGGCGATGCTCCCGGTGCGGGCGGAGGGCCTGACGGTGGCGACCGTGGCCGGCTTCCCCTCCGGAAAACACCACGCGCTGGTCAAGGCCATGGAGGGGCGGCTGGCGGTGGATCAGGGCGCCGTCGAGGTGGACATGGTGATCGACGTGGGTGCGGCGATCGCCGGTCTGGTGGACGAGGTGATGGCCGACGTGCTGACGATGCGCGACGCCGTGCCCCCGCCCACCGTGATCAAGGTGATCCTGGAGACCGCCGCGATCCACCGGGCGCTGGGCGAGGAGGCGGGTGACCAGCGGGTCGAGGAGCTGTGCCACGCCGTCGCGCGCGCGGGGGCGGACATGGTCAAGACCTCCACCGGCTTCCACCCCGCCGGCGGGGCCAGCGTTCGTGCGGTCGCCGCCATGCACCGAGCGGTGGGCGGGCAACTCGGTATCAAGGCCTCGGGTGGGATCCGCGACGCCGACACCGCCCGGGCCATGATCGCCGCGGGCGCCACCCGGCTTGGTCTGAGCGGCAGCCGCGCGGTGCTGGAGGGCTTCCCGGAGAGCTGACCCGTCCCGCCGCTCCGGGCCGGACCTCAGTCGGTGGTGAGCACCATCTTGCCGGTGGTCCGGCCTGTCTCGCCCCGTCGATGCGCCTCCGCGGCCTGCTCGAGGGGGAAGACCTCGGAGACGGTGGCCCGCAGTGCGCCCTGTTCCACGAGATCGGTGACGGAGACCAGGTCGTGCCGCGAGGAGTCGACGAGCATCCGGATCGCGCGGACGCCCAGGTCGTCGGCCTCGCGGAAGAAGTCGTCCGACCCCACCGGCAGGATCGACACCACGATGCCGCCGGGCCGGAGGGTTCGCAGGGAGCGCAGTGACGTCTCGCCGCCGATGGTGTCGAGCACCACGTCGATGTCGCCGACCGCCTCGGCGACGTCCACCTCGCGGTAGTCGATCGCCTCGTCGGCCCCGAGCTCGCGCAGGAAGTCGTGCTTCCCGGTGCTGGCGGTGCCGATCACGTAGGCGCCCCGGGCCTTGGCGATCTGGACGGCCACGTGACCCACCCCGCCGGCGGCGGCATGGATGAGCACGCGCTGACCGGGCCGGACGTCGGCGTACTCCACGAGCGCCTGCCAGGCCGTCAGCGAGACCAGCGGCAGGGCGGCGGCCTGCACGTGGTCGAGGGAGGCGGGCTTGGGGGCGAACCAACTCGCGGGCGCGGCCACGTAATCGGCGTGGGCGCCGTGCCCGAACGGGTAGGAGAGCATGCCGAACACCTCGTCGCCGGGGGCGAACCGGGCCACACCGATGCCGACCGCCTCGACGACCCCGGACAGGTCCCAGCCGAGCACGAACGGCGGCTTCCCGAGGAACCCGCCGTTCCCGCGGTGCTTCCAGTCGGTGGGGTTGACGCTGGCGGCCCTCACACGCACCAGGACCTCGTTGGTCCGCGGCTCGGGGCGGGGGTGCTCGGCGACGACGAGGACGTCCGGTTCGCCGAGGGAGTGCTGGGTCACGACACGCATGGTGGCTTGATCGGTCATGCCCCCAGGGTGGCAGAACGTGCGGACCGCCGCCCGGCTCGACCTCACGGTGGGGCGGCCCGGACTAGCGATCCCGCGGAAGCCGGTGCAGTTCGACCTCGCCCACCAGGCCGCCGGCGAGGGTGGCGGTCATGTACGTGCAGTACGGCTGCCGGCGGCGGTCGGTGGGGGACCCCGGGTTGAGCAATCGCAGGCCGCGGGCTCCTGCACACTGACCGGGCGCAGTGGTGTCCCACGGGATGTGCGAGTGACCGAACACCAGGACGTCGGTGTCCGGGTAGGCCTCGTGCATGCGCCTGTCCCGGCCCGCCGACGGCCCGGTCTCGTGCACCACCGCCAACCGCACCCCTTCGAGGGTCGCGCGCGCCACCTCGGGCAGCCGATCGCGCAGTTCAGGGCCGTCGTTGTTGCCCCAGCACGCGACCAACCGGGTGGACCGTTCCTCCATTGCGTCGAGAAGTGCCACGTCCATCCAATCACCGGCGTGGACCACCACGTCCGCGCCGTCGACCTCGTCCCATATCCGGGGCGGGAGATCGCGGGCGCGCGTCGGGACGTGGGTGTCGGCGATGATCAGCAGGCGCATGGGTTCAGTGTGCCGTGCGACCGGCAGTCGACTACCGGGTCGACTCCAGCACGACGTCGCGTCCGCTGAGGTCGACGACCATGCCGCCCGGGACCACGCGGACCCCGGTCAGCTGGACGCCCTCGGGGAGTTCGGCGAGAGCGGAGTCCATCATCGAGACGGTGCCGCCGAGCAGTTCGGGCGGCAGTGCGAAACCGAGGATCGACGCCTGGGACGGATCCATCTCCAGGTTTCCGCCGATCAACCGGGGGGTCACGATCGCCTCGGCGAGGCCGCTGATGGAGACACGGAGCGTTCCCGAGGCCGGGTCCGAGACGATCTCCTGCACCTGGATCAGACCGCCGAGCATGCTGTCGCCGGCGGAGTCCTGCTGTGCGGCGGTGGACATGGCCTGGTCGGAGACGAAGGCGGTCCCGGTCAGCGAGTCCACGTAGGTGAGGTCGTCGGCCGAGCTGACCCCTTCGGCGGTGATGTCGATCGCGGGGGCGGGGCCGCCTCCGCCCTCCGCGGGGCTGCCGTCGGTGGTGATGCGGACGGTGCCCAGGTCACCGCCGAAGTACGACAGGATCACCGGGCGCGCGCCCAACTCCACCTGCGCCGGGCTGCCGAGGGAGGCCGTGACCTCCTCCTGGATCCGGTTCTCGACCGCGTTGCGGGTGCCGAACTCGAGCCCCACCACCCCGGCGACCAGGCCCACCACGGCGATCGCGGCGATCAGGGCGATCATCGGGCCGCGACGCCTCCCGCCGGTGTCGCGGCGGTCAGACGAGTCACCTGCCGGTGCGGCGGCGAACTGCTGGGTCTCGGCGTGCTGGACGCCGGGTCGGTCGTGGGCGGGGAGTCGCTGGGTGTCGTGCCGCGGGTGCATTCCGCCAATTGTCGCCGATGCCGGCCCGGATCGCAGAACCCGAGGTCAACGCCGTGTCGGCACGGGGTCGGCACGGGGTCGGCACGGGGCCGATGCGGAACCGACGCGGGGCCGACCCGGGGCCGACGCGGTGTCAGCGGGCGGCGGTCCAGCGGTTGAGGTGTTGCGTCTCGGCGTCGAAGAACCGGGTCAGGTGGGACACGACCAGCTTCTCCAGCTTGCCGCCCAGCAGCGGGACGGAGACCTTGACCTGGCCCGTCGCGGACTCCACCACCACGCCGCCCTGCGAGACGGCCTCCGAGCCTCCGTCGATGACCCCCAGCCCGCCGGCGGCCTCCGCGCGGGCGGAGCTCGAGAACCGCTCGCCGTCGAAGTCGGCGTAGGTGGTGGTCCGCACGATGATCAACCGGCCGGGCAGGACCTTGCGGGCCACGTCCGGGATGTCCTCGTCCGGGATGTGCTGGGTCAGCGTCACCGTGGTGGAGTCCCCGGTGGTCACGAACTCGTCGAGGCTGTCGTGGGGGCTGCCGATGGCGGCCATGCGGTCGTGCCAGAAGGCCTCGTCGCCGTACGAGGTGAACACGGTCTCGAGGTGGGCGTCGATGTGGGCCGAGTGGGAGAAGCGGGTCGCCATGGGGTCAAACCCTACAAGGGGGCGGTTACTCTCGGACGCGTGCTCCCGCCCTCCTCCGATCGCCGCACCGCTGACCACGCCGACGACGTGATCCGCGGGTTGTCCGCCGTGGCCGGTCTCCGCGTGGTCCCCGATCCCCGCCTGGCCGATCTCACCACCCTGCGCATCGGTGGTCGCCCCCGCGCGCTGCTGGAGTGCGAGACGGCCCACGCGGTCACGGTCGCGGTCGGGGCCCTCGATGCCGCCGGCGTTCCGGTCCTCGTGCTGGGCGGCGGGTCGAACCTGGTGGTCGCCGGCGGCGACCTCGACATGGTGGTGGTGGCCGTCCGCAACCGCGAGATCGGCTACCGCGAGGCGGGCGGCACCGGCGACG
>NZ_JAALEA010000308.1 GCF_014145145.1 Dietzia cercidiphylli | reverse complement strand
CGCTGGCCCTCGGCCACGGCCCAGCCGACCGGGAGGACCGCATCGGCCAGGGTCGGCAGCGGCGCCCCGGTGTCGACGCGGACGACCTGGCCGGGCTGCAGACGGGTCGGTTGACGGGATCCCGCGGTGATCCTCCCCACGACGGGCAGTCCGGCGGGCCCGCCGGAGGCGTCCCCGGCGTCATCGACCGGGCCGCCGACCCGGATGTCGACACTGCGGACCGCGTACCCGTCGATCGCGGACTGGTCGAACGAGGGCAACGGGCGCTCGGCCACCACCTCCTCGGCACACAGCAGGCCCTGCGCCTCCGAGATCGACACGCGTACCGGTCTCGGGGCGACCGCGGCCGCCGTCACCAGTGCGAGCTGTTCCTCGACGGAGCGCACCAGGTGTCCCCTTCCCGTACGAAAGTCGCTGACCGTGCGGCGGTGTCACGCCACAGCGGGCGGACCGACCACCGGGTCCCTGTGGGAGAGGGTAGCGCCCGGACGGCGCCATTCCGCGGCGACGGCGCCGTCAGCGGCCGAGCCGGCCCTCCAGCCACTCCCGGAGCTCGTCGGCGTAGGCCGGGTTGTCCAGCGCGAAGTCCACGCAGGCCTTGATGTACCCGCCGGGATTGCCGAGATCGTGCCTGGTGCCGTCATGGACCACCACGTGGACCGGGTGCCCCTCGTTGATCAGCAGGTCGATAGCGTCGGTGAGCTGCAGTTCCCCGCCGGCGCCCGGCTCGATGCGCCGGAGCGCGTCGAAGATCGCGCGGTCGAGCACGTATCGCCCGGCCGCCGCGAGGTTGGACGGCGCGTCCTCGGCGGCCGGCTTCTCGACCATGCCGAGCACCCGCTTGACGGCCGGATCATCCGTGTCGGAGACCTCGAACACCCCGTAGGAGGAGACGTCCTCCGGGCTGACCTCGAACGCGCACAGGACACTGCCGCCACGTTCCGCGCGGACCTGTGACATCCGGCCCAGGATCCCGAACGGCAGCACCAGGTCGTCCGGCAGGAGCACGGCGACGGCCTCCTCCTCGTCACCGAGCACCGGCTCCACCTGCGCGACCGCGTGCCCCAGGCCCAGCGGCTCGTCCTGGCGCACGTCCACCACCTCGATGAGCCCGGGGGCGCGCTGGACCTTGTGCAGGAGGACATCCTTGCCCCGGTCCGACAGCGTGTCCTCGAGGACCTGGTCCTCGGCGAAGTGCGCCATCACGCCGACCTTGCGCTCGGAGGTCACGATCGCGAGCCGACCCGCTCCCGCCTCGGTCGCCTCCTCGGCGATGAGTTCGATCCCCGGGGTGTCCACCACGGGGAGCAACTCCTTGGGAA
>NZ_JAALEA010000307.1 GCF_014145145.1 Dietzia cercidiphylli | reverse complement strand
GGTTGTGGTCCGAGACGTTCGCCCTCCGGGGGCGGGACGCGGCGGCACTGGGGTTCGACGCCGTGTACCGGCGCATGTGGGCGTTCCATCTCGCGGCGCTCGAGGCCGGGCTGCGCAGGGGGTGGCTCGAGTCCGTCCAGGTGGTCGCCACGGCGAAAAGCACCCTGACCCACCGTGATGGTCCGCCCACGTCTTAGGGTTCGTTCATGAGCAACTTTCTCACCCCGATCGCGATCTGGTTCGGACGTCAGGACGCGACGCGGGAGAACTCCCACCTCGTGGTGACGGTCGACAAGTGGATGAACAGGATCTCCGGTGGCCGCGTCCCGCTGCTCCGGGTGGCGGGGCTGCCCACGCTCACGTTGCACGTCCCGGGCAGGAAGTCTGGTGAGCCGCGCGACACCCCGCTGCTGTTCGCATCGTGGCGCAACGGCCTGGTGGTCGTCGGCTCCAACTGGGGGGGCGAGAAGGCTCCTGCGTGGGTGCACAACCTCCGCGCGGCGGGGGAGGGCGAGGTCGACGTGTCGGTCTACGGCGCCAGGCTCACCGTGGACGTGCGGGAGGTGGCCGAGGACGAGCGGGCGTCGGCCTGGGACGCCGCCGTGAAGGTGTGGCCGAACTACGAGATCTACGCCACCCGCACGACCAGGCACCTGCCTCTCTTCCACCTCACGCCCAGGCTCTGAGACGGCTCAGCGGCGGGCGACCATATTGAGCGCCGTGGCGGTGAGGACCGGTTCGTCGTCCTGGTTGACCAGCGTCACATCCGTGGTGAGCACCCCGCGGTCAGGCTTGCTCCTGGAGGGGCGGACACCGGTCGTCTCGCAGATCAGGGTGAGACGGTCGCCGGGTCGCAGCGGCCGGACCCAGCGGAGCTCGTCGATCCCGGGGGACGCCAGGCTCGCGACAGCGGTGAGGTAGTTGTCGGCGAACAGGCGCATCATGAGCGCCGCGGTCTGCCAGCCGCTCGCGATCAGTCCTCCGAACGGGCCGTGAGCGGCCGCCTCGGGATCAGTGTGGATGCTCTGCGGGTCATACCTGCGGGCGAACTCCATGATCTCCTCGGCGTCCACCGACTCCTCACCGAAGCGGTACGTGCGTCCTTCCTGATAGTCGTCGAGGTACCTGTCGTCGACAGGGGTGTCGAAGGTGTCGTACTGCTCGGCGGTCATCTGTCACTCCTGGGCGCAGGGTCGGGCTCGTGCTTCCGGATCAGAGTCAACCGCACGCGGGTGACGGTGGGTGCCGATTCACGGTCGGTCCCCTCATCACGTGGTAGTCAGTTAGTGACAGTTCACTCGATGGGGGCATGCGTGGCGTACTTCGAGCGACTCGGTGACCGATGGTTCGACCCGACCTCACACACCACCGGGGCCTGGGATCCGGCGGTGCAGCACATCGGCCCGTCGTTCGGGTTGCTCGTGCACGAGGTGGAGGGTGATCTACGACGTCGGCGGGACGATCCCATGGTGATCTCGCGCCTGACCTACGAGATCCTCGGCACCGTGCCCATGGACCCGGTCGCGGTGGACGTGCAGGTGGTCAGACCGGGGCGCACCATCGAGCTCGTGGAGGCCACGTACGGACTCGCGGATCGCGTGGGAGTGCGCCTGCGCGCCTGGCTGCAGCAACCGAGAGACACCACGGAGCTCGAGGCCGTCGGCCTCGACCTGATCCCGGGACCGACCGACATGCCGCAGTGGGACCCCACCTCGGTCTGGCAGGGCGGGTACCTGGCGTCCGCGGAGGTCCGCCGGGACTCGGTCGGGCCGGGGAGGGCTCGCTACTGGGTGCGCACCGACGTCCCGCTGGTCGCAGGCGAGTCGGTGGGCGGGCTGGCCCGGTCGGCAGCACTGTTCGACATCGCCAACGGAATGGCGGTCCGCGCGGCTCCCGAGGACGTGCAGTTCCCCAACATCGACCTCACCGCCCACCTCTTCCGCGAGCCACGAGGGGAGTGGGTCGGGTTCGACACCCGGGTGAGCTTCGGTCCGGGCGGGCTCGGGCTCACCTCGAGCACCCTGCACGACGAGTCGGGCCCGATCGGTACCCTCGCGCAGACCCTCACCGTCCGCCCTGTCACCCCGGGACGGTGACCGCGGCCGGGGAGTCGTGGTCCCGGGGGGCGGATTGCGTCATACTCGGGGAGTCATCCACATCGACACACGAAACGGAGTGTGTGAGAAGCCCTGATGGGTACCCCCTCTGAAAGGACCGGGTCGGACGACGACCCGGGGCCTAGTCGCCCTCCTCGTTCTTCTCAGGTCCACGGCGCTCGAGTGCCGACACGGCGTCTCCCGAGGGGGGAGGTGGCCCCGTGGTCATGACCCTTCTGATGTTGTTGCTGGGAATCCTCGCGATCCTGGCCATCATCGCCGCGAACGGCTACTTCGTGGCACAGGAATTCGCCTACATGTCCGTGGACAGGAACAGGCTCAAGGCACTGTCCGAGGCCGGAGACGTCGCCGCCCAGCGGGCACTGAGGGTCACGCAACGGACGTCCTTCATGCTGTCGGGTGCCCAGTTGGGCATCACGGTCACCGGCCTGCTGGTCGGGTACGTGGCCGAACCACTGGTCGGCGAATCGCTGGGGACCCTCCTGGGCGGGGTCGGAGTCCCCGCGGCGGTGAGCGTCACGGTGGGCACCGTCCTGGCGTTGGTGGCCGCGACCGTCGTGCAGATGATCTTCGGCGAGTTGTATCCCAAGAACCTGGCGATCGCGAGTCCGGAGCCCCTGGCCCGCGGGCTGGCGCGGTCCACCACCCTCTACCTGACCGTGTTCGGCTGGCTCATCGTGGTGTTCGACCGGGCGGCGAACCTGCTGCTCAGGTTGGTCGGGGTCACACCGGTCCACGATCTGGACTCCACGGCGACCGCCGAGGATCTCGAGCGAATCGTGGCGGACGCCCGGGAGAGCGGCGATCTGCCCGAGAACCTGTCGGTCCTCATCGACCGGATCCTGGACTTCCCGGATCGCACCGTCGAGCACGCGATGATCCCGCGTCCCCAGACCAGCGTGGTGGGCCCGGATGACACCGTCGGAGAGGTCCGGACGTTGATGGCCTCGGGACACACGAGGTATCCGGTGGTCTCGGAGACTCTGGAGCCGCTGGGGGTCGTTCAGTTGGCCGACCTCCTCCGCGTGGGAGCGAAGGTCGACACCCCGGTCTCGGAGATCATGCGCCCACCGGTGGTCCTGCCCTCGTTGATGTCCCTGCCCCATGCGCTGTCGACGCTGACCCGGTCGAAGACGCAGCTCGCGGCGGTGGTCGACGAGTACGGGGGCTTCGCGGGCGTGTTGACGATCGAGGATCTGGCCGAGGAGTTGGTGGGGGAGCTGACCGACGAACACGACACGGAACCCGAGTCGGTCATCGCGGTCGTGGACGAGGGGATCTGGCGGATGGACGGTGACGTCCACGTCGACGAGGCCGAGAGATCGCTCGGTCATGAGCTTCCGCACGGAGATTACGAGACCATGGCGGGGTTGACCATCTCCGCTCACGGCGAATTCCCGGAAGTGGGTCAGACCGTGCGGGTCGAACTGCCGATCGAGCCCCGGGAACTGATCGCCGAGACACCGCTTCAGTTCGCCCTGGAGATCGAGGTCCTCGAGGTGACCCGGCTGGTCCCCGGCGAACTGCTGGTCCGGTTGGTGGACTCCCAGGAGGAGCACTCCGGGCGTCCCGGGGACGACGGACACCCCGCGACGGGACACGGGCTCGAGCCGGGACGGGGGGAGGAGCAGTGATGGACAATCCACTCGTCGTCGCCGCGATCACCGTGGCGTTGATCGTCCTGAGCGCCTTCTTCGTGGTGATCGAGTTCGCGCTTCTCGGGGCTCGTCAGCACCGGCTCGAGAAGGACGCGGAGAGGAGCGCCTCGGCGCGGGCCGCCCTGCGGGGGATCAACGAGCTGACCGTCATGCTCGCGGGCGCCCAGCTGGGGATCACCGCCTGCACCTTCGCACTGGGCGCGGTCACCAAGCCGGCCGTCGACGCCTGGCTCGGGCCTGTCCTCGCCTCCCTGGGCGCGCCGGTACAGGTGGCCGGGGGCGCCGCGTTCGCGCTGTCACTGCTGTTCGTGACGTTCCTCCACCTGGTGGTGGGGGAGATGGCCCCCAAGTCGTGGGCCATCGCGCATCCGGAGTTCTCCGCCAAGTTCATCGGGATTCCCTCCCGGGGCTTCATCTGGGTCTTCCGGCCGCTCCTGCGGTGGGTGAACGAGGTCGCCAACCGACTGGTCTCCGCCAGCGGTGTCACCCCGGTCGAGAGGGCCGCGGTGGGAGGTCAGGATGCCGCCACGATCCGGCAACTCGTCGAGCATTCGGCGTCGGTCGGCGCCCTGGACGAGACGTTCAGTTCCCCGCTGACCGGAGCGCTCGGCCTCGATCAACTGACGGTGGGGTCACTCGTCGACACCGACAGGGCACCTACCGCGGTGGCCGCGGAGGCCACCGTGGCGCAGGTCCAGGAGGCCGCGGCTCGGACGGGACACATGCGCATCCTCCTCCTCGACGGGGATTCCACTCCGGCGGTGGTGCATGTGCGCGACACGCTGATGGAGCAGGAGGGCCACCCGGCGCGGGACCTGGCCAGGCCGGTGATGCTGCTCGACACCCGGACGCCGGTGTACGAGGCGCTCGCGGTGTCGCGGGAGCGGAGCGAGCAACTCGCCGCGGTCATGGATCACGACCGGTTCGTCGGCGTGATCACGATCTCGGACATCCTGCGCCACATCCTTCCCGAGGAGTCCGGAACCGTCGGCTGACGCGGCGTGAACCCTCAGGGGTCAGAGCTGTCGCAGGTAGCACCGCATCCCGGAGCCGGTGTCCGGGTCGTGGTCGGAGAAGCCGTGACGTTCGTAGAACCGCCGGGCGCCGAGATCGTCCGAGTCCACGTTGATGAGTATCTCCTCGCAGCCGCGCCGTCGGGCCTCGGACACCGACCGGTGCAGGACCCCGGTTCCGATGCCGGCGGCCCTGAGGTCCGGACGAACGTAGAGGTCCTCGAGCTGGGCCAGGGGACCGTCCCAGTACGGGGTCGGGCGAAGGGTGAGAAAGGCGAAGCCGACATCGGTCCCGGCCTCGCGGCCCCGGGGGAGTCCGGCGACGACGGCGAGGACGTCCTCGCGCTCGAGGAGTCGCTCGAACCGTGTCGCCGCCTCTGCCGCGCTCGGGGTGGCGCAGTCGAACTCGGTGTTGAAGTCGTGGAGCATGCGCCCGAGTGAGGTCGCGTCCGCCGGACCCGCCACACGGATATCCGCCTGTGCGGCGGGACGCGCAGAAGACGGGGGGACCGGAATACGTTCCCCCTCGAGGAGGCCCTTGAGTCGATCCAGGTCGGCTGCCACGGTGGCAGCGTCCTGCTCGAACTCGTCGTCGTCGTCGGAGAGCTGACGGACGGTCATGACCACCTCCGCGCCGTCCGGATGGGGCAGGACCCGGAGCGGATTGTGGACCATCGCGCCGTCGGGCAGGGTGACCTCGTGGTCCAGGACCCCGAAGTCGTTCCTGGGGACGAATCGGACGCTCACCCTCCCCATGGGGGAGTCGACGACCAGGGTGTCGCCGTCCACGGAGGCCTGCGCGGTGGCCAGCCCAGACGCCCAGGTGGCGAGCTTCGTGTGGTCGGAGGCGAGGTCGTAGACGTCCGCCGGGGAGCGGTGGATCACCGTGCTGACGTGGCGCGTGCGCATCTCGTCAGTGTCCGTCACTCGCCGGCACTGCGCCAGGGGTACGGCGTCAGGGGTTCGGCGTCAGGGGTTCGGCGACAGAGCTCCCGCGTCGGGACACCGTCTCCGGGACACCGCGGTCGGGATCGGCTCAGGCAGAGGGCGGATCGGTGTGGCTGCCCGTTCCCTCGATGCCGGTGACGGTGGTGAGGAGGAAGACCGAGTCCTCCAGGGCCGTGACGGCGTGCCGGTGGTGGGTGAGGGCGTGGAGTTCGCCGGCGCCGATGTCGACCGTGGTCTCGCCGGTCACCCGCACCGCCCCCCGGAGCAGGTAGAGGCTCGCTGCCGGGGGAGAGTTGTGCTCCTCGAGTTCGGTGCCCGCCGTCAGGGCCAACAGCGACTGGCGGAGAGGTCCTTCGTGGACGATGATCTCGGCGTGTCGGCCGTGCGGGGCGTCGGCAGCTCGGGCGAGTATGCGATCGGCGGTGTCGTTGACAGTGTTCATGGGTCGATCTCCCAGCCTTGACGGGTGCGTGCCCCTGACGCTACGCGCATCCCCGGGGCCCGGACCCGTGGAGACGGAAGCGTGTGGCGCGGATCCCGCGCACGGCCACACCCGGTGGCGTCCGGCCCGTCGGCTCGGGCCGCCCATGCACCCGAGACGCTGCCCGCCAGGCGAAGGGATAGCATCCGAGCACGGCGCGCGGTGCCGAGGCGGCGTGAGGACGACCCTCGACGTCCGCCGGGTGGGGCCACCCTGTGCCACCCATGACTGCGGCCCGCCGCCGCCCGTTCACACCGTGGTCGGCGCCGGGATCATCGCTCTCGGCCTGATGGACGTGTTTCGCGCGCTGATGCACCCACGCAGCGAGGCGGCACTCAGCAAGGTGGTGTTCTCCGCACTGTGGGCGGTCTCCCGGCGGTTCGGGCACCGTCTGGGCTCGATCGTGGGCCCCGCGGGGATGGTGGTCACTGTTCTGGTCTGGGTGTTGCTGCAGGCAGTGGGGTGGGCGCTGGTCTACCTCCCGCACGTCCCGGACGGATTCGACTACTCCTCCGGAATCGACCCCGGTCGACACCCGGTCGCCGCCGAGGCGCTCTACGTGTCCCTCGTGACCCTGGCCACCCTGGGGTTCGGGGACGTGGTGGCCACGGAACCTCTCATCCGTTTTCTGGCCCCGGTGGAGGCACTGACGGGGTTCGCGCTGCTGACCGCGTCCCTCACCTGGTTCATGCAGATCTATCCGCCGCTCTCGCGTCGTAGCGCACTGGCCCTGCGGCTCCACGGATTGGCGGAAGCCGACTTCGCCGCGGCGGTTCGAGACCTCCCCCGGACACCATCTCGCGGGTGACGGAGGGCCTCGCCGCGGAGATCAACGTCGTGACCGTGGATCTGACACAGCATTCGGAGACCTACTATTTCCAGGAGGCCAATCCCTACCAGGCGTTGCCCCGCCAGGTGCACTACGCGCTGGAGCTGTGTGATGCCGTCGCGGAGGTCGACACCGTGGAGGCGCGTGTCGGGGCTCGTACCTTGTCGGCGTCGCTGGACCGCCTCGCGGTGCCACTCAGCCAATTCACCGGCCGGGAGGGGGACGCCGGAGTCCGAGAGGTCCTCGCCGCGTACACCGCGGATCACCAGCGGGCCGCGCGCGGCTGAAAGGCCGTCCCGAACGGTGACGACGCCCTAGCGCGGACGTGGCCCGTGCTTCAGATGCGGTCTCAGTCGAGGGGGAGCGGGGACTGTCCCTCGGCGGAGTTCGGTGATGAGGTCGTTTGCGTGGGTGACCAATCCGGCGGCATCGATCCCGTGGGGTGCCGGGCCGTCCCGGCCACCGATACGGTCGGCCGCACGCTCGAGCAGCGCCAGGGCCCCCGTGGTGTTGCCACGCTGGATGTGGGTGATGCCCACTGCCAGCTGGGCGAGGCCCTGCCAGAGCTCCCGCTCGTCGGCGGGGGAGCTCTTCCACGCGCCTTCCAGCACCTCGTGCGCGTGGAAGGCGAGGCCGCGGTCCAGCAGGTCCTGCGCCCACGCCAGCGATTCGTCGGGGGACAGGTCCAGGTCGTCGGGAATGCGCTCGACTCCGACGCTCCCCGGTGGCAGAGGTCGGCCGAGTTCGTCGCGGGGACGCGCGTTGCGCGCGCGGCCGTCCTCGTCACGATCGCGGTCGATGCCGTCCGGGGTGCGCATCTCTCGATCGTCCCATCCGTCGTCGCCGGTCTGCCACCTCGGACCCGGGCACCGGGCCCCGATCGTGGCACGTCGCACGCGACCTGTCCGCCGCGCACTCCGTAGGCTTGACTGATGACGTTGCATCATGTTCGACGCGGTCAGGGCAGTCCACTACTTCTCGTACACGGCCTCGGCGCGGGGTGGCGATCGTGGGAGCCCATCATCGACGACCTGGCCGCGAGCCGGGAGATCATCGCGGTCGACCTGCCGGGGTTCGGCGAGTCCCCTCCGCTCGACGGTGAGGTCTCCATAGCGACGTTGACCGACTCGGTCGCCCGGTTCATCGACGAGTCGGGTCTGCACGGGGTCTCCACGGCCGGGCAGTCGATGGGTGGGCGGATCGTGCTCGAGCTGGCCCGGCGCGGCGTCGGTGGTGACACCGTGGCGTTGGACCCCGGTGGATTCTGGAGCGATCGTGAGCTGGCGATCTTCAGCGCCACCCTGCGACCGTCGATCGCCCTGGTCAGCGCACTGCGCGGAGCGCTTCCGGTTCTGCTGGGTAATCCGGTGAGTCGGACCGCGCTGCTGGCGCAGCTCTCCGTGCGCCCCTGGGCCCTGCCGGCGCGGACCGTGCTGCCCGACGTGGCGGGACTGGCCGACGCGCCTGCGACGGGCGCGGCGATGGACGCGCTGACGAAGGGCCCGAAGCAGCAGGGCGCCCCCGCGGGCTCGGTCCCGGGACGGGTCACCATCGGTTGGGGTCGCCGCGATCTGGTGACGCTTCCGGCCCAGGCTCACCGAGCCGCGCGCGCGTTCCCCGACGCCACACTGCACTGGTTCGATCGGTGCGGCCACTTCCCGCAGTGGGACGCGCCCCGGGAAGCGGTTCGGCTCATCCTGGACCGGACCAGCTGACTCGGCGGGTTCCGCTGGGGTGTGGTGGTGACCACCGTCGACGGTTGCGCCTGCGCGGTGCTCTGCCACCATGGGATGATGATCCGTCGCGTCCGCGAACAGGGGAGTCCGCTGTCGCCGGGGTGGAGCGGCCCACCGCGAGGAGTTGGCGGACAGGGCCGGGAGCTGGGGGGCCGGGCCGGACGATGACACACCTCGCATCCGCCACGTGGCTGAGTTCGATGATCAGAGTCCGCACGACGCTTCGGCGCGGGATGTGGACGACCGAACTGCGGATGAACGTGGACCCGGAGACCGTGTGGACGGTCATCACCGATGTGCGGTGTTGGCCGCGATGGGGGCCCACCGTCTCGGATGCCCGGGTCGACGGCGACTCCGGCTTGACGGCCGGTGCGCGGGGGACGGTCACGACCGTGGCGGGCCTGTCCCTGCCGTTCGAGATCACCGACTTCGTTGATCGGCGACTGTGGGCGTGGAGGGTGGCCGGTGTGAATGCGACCCGGCACGAGGTCATCGGAGTGCCGGGCGGGTGTGTCGTCAGCTTCGGGGCCCCGGTCTGGGCGGCGGGATACCTACCGGTGCTGGCTCTCGCGTTGCCGCGGATCGAACGGATCGCGGTCGAACGAGCTCACTGAGACGGGTCGGCGTCGGTGGGGGCGTGACGTGAGCACGAGGCCGTGAGCATCTGACCCATGGGCTGCAGAGATTCTCCCGCAGCAGGTCGGGGCTCTTACTGGTCAGGTGCCGGGTTCTGTGGTGTCGGGT
>NZ_JAALEA010000306.1 GCF_014145145.1 Dietzia cercidiphylli | reverse complement strand
TTCCCTGGTTGATCTCAAGCAGATCGTCGGCGAGATCACCGCGAAGGGCGCGAGCGTGGAGTTCGTCCACGAGCGGGCCACCTACGCCGCCGGAGCCCAGGATCCTCGAGCGGATCTGATGCTTTCTCTGCTCGGGGCGTTCGCCGAGTTCGAGCGAGCCATCATTCGCGAACGCCAGGCCGAGGGCATCGCCATCGCCAAGGCGAAAGGCAAGTACAAGGGACGCAAACGCGTCCTGACTAGTGAGCAGATCGAGAAGGCCCGCGCCCGCATCGAGGCGGGGGAGGGGCCGT
Organism: Dietzia cercidiphylli; assembly: GCF_014145145.1. Lineage (GTDB taxonomy): Bacteria > Actinomycetota > Actinomycetes > Mycobacteriales > Mycobacteriaceae > Dietzia > Dietzia natronolimnaea. Next base: position 6,535 of record NZ_JAALEA010000306.1, on the reverse strand, counting down.
CGGCGATCGCCCGTGATCTCGGAGTCGGCCGGTCCACGCTGTACCGCGCCCTGCAACGTCCGCCTACGTAGCCATCGATGATCGGCCTGTCTGCGCTGTTCAGGGGCCAACCTGCAAGGAAGTGGCCGAAACTGGATCGGTGACCGAAGTTCATCTCAAAGGCCGACTAATCTGTCGCGACGAGCGCGAAGCCACCCTTGTCGCCACCCACCTACCGCGTCATGTCGAGCTGACGCGAGCCGAGCAGGGCTGCAGGTCATTCTCAGTGACCCCGACCGAGGACAGTCTGGTCTGGCGTGTCGAGGAGGTCTTTGACGACGCCGCCTCGTTCCGTAGGCATCAGGACCGAGTTCAAGGCAGCCAGTGGGGTGCAGTTACGGCAAGCATCGAGCGCGACTACTCCATCACGGGACTCCATAACTAGGAGAGACTTCTACCTGTCGTGGTGTACACCGTTCTGTCCCCGTTCGGGTTTTGGAGGATGTCGCGTTGGCGAAGGTTGTTGAGGTAGAAGTCGATGGCAGCGACAGCGTCGGGCTCAGCAGGGAATGTGATCCCGGCTTCGGAAAGGACGGTGAGCGCTTGTCCGGTGGTGATCTGCATTCCAGCTGGAGCGTCCTGTACTAGGCGGAGGCAAATGTGTGCTCGCCATAGCGCTGGATCGGCATCGATCGCGCTAGTCAGGGTTGTGCTTGCCCAGGAGATACATTCCGGCACCGCGCCGTAGCGAGCTACGAGCTCTCGACAGACGTCGGAGTTTAACCACGCCTGCCGGTGTTCTGCGCGTTCACGCCGATGCTGCTCGCGAAGCTCGTTGGCTTGCCGTCTTGCATCCTGAATCGCTTTTTCGCGGGCCTGTCTCTGCTGTCGCTTCTCTTCTGCGCGGTCTTGCTGGCGGAGCATCTTTTCGCGAGCCGCCTCGGCTCTGAGTTGAGCGACCTGGTCGAGGTCGGCAAGTACCTGCCACTGGTAGGAGCGGCCTGTTCGATCGATCAAACCAGCGTCTACTAGCGACTCGAGAAAGATTACGAGCGACTTGAATCGCTTTCCCCGGTCCCAGTTCGCACGAATGCCGTGCCGGTTCAGCGTGTTCCAGCAGTCGTCGACCGTGAACACGTGACCGCGTCGGCGTTGATGGATATGCGCCTCATATAGCGCGGAATGCCAGTGTGCCGGGGATGCATGTATTCCGTACGGATGGTCGCCGGACTCGCTGAGCGCCTCCGGTACTTTCCCCCACCGTTGGAGTATCGCTCGCTTCAACGGCGAGGCGTCCCAAGTCTGTTCGTTGGCTTGTACGATCATGGCCCATTTTTCACTCCGCGCTTCACGCTGGCGTAGCTCGGCCGCCTCACGCGCCCGCTGAATAGCTTCCTGCTGACGACGCTGAGCCGAAGCGGCGTCTATTCGCTGCATAGTGGGTGTCACCACTCCGCGAAGAGGGTCGAGGTGACAACTGTTCAGGTCGTCCACTCCTAGATAGGCATTTCTCCAGCGTTCACCGAGCCGAGTTGTCAGATCAGGGTCGCCGGATAGGGTGCCGATCTGGCGAGTGACGGGGTTCACCACGACAGCGTCGCGTCCTGATTGTGCGAGCACCCATGCGAGCGGCGGTACCCGGACCGGGGTGCCTCGGCTGTACTTGGCGGCGCTTGCGTCGACAGCAATTCCGGTGTGACCAAGGAGCCATGCGCAGGCGATACCCTCACGGTCAAAGTCGTCTTGCTTACGTTGCCAATCCTCGGCGCTGAACCACTTGTACTCGACTTCCAGTGCCAACCGGTGGCCGTCTCCGTTCCGCGTGATCAGCACATCTGGGCGTCGGTATAGGTCGCGGTTCTTCACCGTTTGTTCCTCTCTCACCACCGCTCGGCCGACGGTGCAGCCTGTGGCCCATTGGGCCAGCATTGCCTTTGCCGCAAGATGGTTGAGGCTCTCTCCTGGGTGGTCTACGGCAGTGAGATGGAAGAAATGATCGCGTCTGGCGCCCCCGCGCGAGGAGATCGGAGCGTCACAGCCAGGCACAATGCACTCCCACTCGGCTTTGGCGCGTGAACGGACCGTGGCAGCTGAACCTTCCTCGATGAATACTGGATCGCCGCTGGCGCGGTCTCGAGCCCACACTTGGCGAGTCTCCCCGTCGAGGAAGGCGCGAAGTGCCTCAGTGTGTCCTCCCGGTGTCATCGCGAATGAACATCGGCCTGGACCCTCACGACTGAGAGTTGGCCATAGGTAGGGGGTTGCGAACGTGAAATGCCGTGACCGACTAACGCTAGAGCTCGTGCCGGTCCGGCTTTGGCAGCCCTGGCAGCGTCCTTCGCCGGGAGTCTTTCCGTGTTGCACATCGCCATAACCGGGCAGAATAGGCGGCGCATCAGACACAAAGAGAAGACGTGCGTCGCGAATAACCGCGCTCGGCGCGATTCTCCCGTGCGACATGACAATGCATCACTGCAACCAAGTCCGCAGGGCGACTGACTCGTCCGTGAGCCGGTTGCGCTGGGGGATCGTCAAACGCGACACCGCTGTTGACCGCGGAGTGAGGGGCTACATACCAACGGTCACCTTTCGCGCCAGCGTTTCTCGATTGTGTTGGTGGGGGTGTCGCGCAGAGTGGCAGTGGCACGTGCCGATCGGCCGTGCCGGTCGGTTGGCATGTCCAGCACCACGCGCAAGAACGGTTGATGCCGCAGGGTACGACGATGGTCGACCGTCCAGGCATCGTTGGGGCCGAGCTCGGCGCGCAGGCTAACCCGGCCTGATCCATCGACGTAGATTCCAGAGTGATCGAGCACCCGCACACCGGGGCCTTCCCCGTCGATGCCGATCCGGTGAACCTCCAGCGTTGGGCGCAGCGGGCCCCACCCTTCTGCGTCCCATTCGTTGGAGAAGATGCTGAGCGACCATCGGTGGTTCGGGAGCATCGCGCGCTCGGTGGCAGACACGAAAAGGTCGGCCTCGAATGTCGCTGTGTCAGACGAAATGCACGACACCACGGGATCGATCAACTCAAGCGCAGGCGTCCCTGCGTTAGCGACGAGCAGCCTGAGGAGCTGCGACCGGGTGGCGGTGGTGGTGCTATTCGCTTCCCGCCACGGGACCTCCAGCGACACCTGATGCTCTGCGACTTTGACGGCATACGGCGCGCGGTCAGTGGTGAAGACAAGTGCGACCACCGATCCGTCGGCTACTGGGACAACGAGGGTGTCCAGTTCGGGAGCGACCCCGCCAGCGAAGTGCTTCCTGACTTGCGCCCACCAGTTCGAATGTTCGGTGGTCGGCAGAGGTCGTAGCTGGTGGGCGTCCTCGTCGACACCGACAATCCACATCGCTTCGTCGCCGCGAGCAGCGTTACACAATCCAGCAATCTGGCGGGCTGACTTGCGGTGGTCGCCGTACCACTCGCCTTTGCACTCGACGTAGTCGTCTTCGGCCTGTCCGCCCGCGAGCACCCGAGCGACTTGGTCGGCTACACGCGTTTCGACCTGCTGCTTCTGCACACTCCCATCCTAAACGGCTGGACAGTGTAGGGCCGGCGAACTGTCCTAATGTCGACCTTTTCCGATGTCTTTGAAATCGGAGTATGGGAAATAGTAGTGCTCCACGCTCATGGCGCGCAAAAGGCGCCGCAATAATCGCATAGTAACCTGGGCAGGATTACTTGTCATCTCATCGGTAGTCGCAATAGTTTTTCCGATGTACTGTTCGCGCGGGTACGCCGAAAATTCCCCGGGGAACCTCCCGATGTGCTTCTCGACTGGCTCTATCCCGGATAATTGATTGATATGCACCCCGATAGTCCATTGTCCCTGGAACGGGATCTTGTTGTTGGCGAAGTGGGCAATCGATATCAACAAAGCATGCGTAAGTTCGATTGCTGCCCCCGCGCGGAAGACCGCTATTCCGTCGTTTGGATCGCTACTTGAGCCAATCGGAGAAACTGCCGACCCCCCACGGGCGTACCAGCATCCGTCGTCGCCGATTAGCACAGAAAGCTGGTCCCAGTAGTACGCGCTTCTCGCGCTGAGATTGAAGGATGCTGCTGATACGCCGTCCGGATGAGGGACGCGGTGCTGGAGTGATAGCAAACTGGGCGACCATTTCGCCTGATGGGGGACTGCCTCAGAGAACCACTGCAGAAGGTGCCCCTGACCAAGGGTTTCCGTGACCGGCGCGCCGTACGTGGTGGACGCCGGTTCCGCTAGGAAGTTGAAGGCGGGGCCAGTATGTTGAAGTTGTTCGCCGCCAATGACCTTCGCAACATCGTAAAGTCGCTTTTCGAACTTCTCGCTTCGACCTTGCTCCAGCGTTAGCAATCTGCGGACTTCAACATCACTCAAGGGCCGTTTGCCCTCGTCTCCACGCCCCCAATAGGTTCCATCGACCATATGGGGAGCTGACACGGACGCTGGGACATTCACCAGAATAACACCGGTGTCTAGATTGTCGGCGTGTGGGAGAATAGTAGTAACCACGGTAAGCGGTGGATGCACCTTTGCCAGTGCTGTAGCGTCGATCCGCGAAGCTAAGCCATCTATGGGCGTTCCGGTGACGGCTCCCGCCGCGCCCTTTTTGTCCTCTATTCCAATGACCATAATACCGCCATCGACGCTCAGTGACGCCAAGTCCTTAGCGAGTTCCAGGTTTGCGCCCGGACTTTTGGGCGGGACCGCTTTTTTGAGTTCTACCCAGTGCCCCTCGTTTAGAAGCCCGCTCTCCGCCGCTGCAACGACATCTTGAAAGGAGGACGGTGCGAAGCGGGTATTCCCTGGGCCCAGGTAGAACGATTCAGTCATGACTCAAGTATGTCTGGTGCACGATCTCGGTGCCGGGATGCGGCCCTGGTCTGCAATATCTTGGCCGCGCTGGCTGCAAGATGCTGCGCAACTTAGACTGGGTTGACCCGGTCGCGCATTTGCGTTCCTGCAGCGGAGCTAACAGCGGCGCGCTGGCGGACGCCTATCGTTTGTCCATACGAGTTCGAGGCGCCCGCGAAGTTTGCGCGACGCGATCACGCCCGAAGTGTCCGCCGGGTCTTGATCGTGTTTCCCGTTCCGAGCTGGGCAGTCATGTAGACGCCACTGACGTTCTCTTTGAGAACCTCGCGTGAGGCTTCTGCCAACCTCACCGCGTGGTCGTAGCCGAGGAACCAACTGGCATTCGCGCCCGGTTCCAGCTTGTGCGGAAGATCCGGGCCGATCCGCTCACTGATGGGGATGAGCGTCATAACCCCGCCCCGAGGGCGCAATTTGACGCTCTCGATGATAACTGGAGCACGGCCATGGTTTGTCACCTGGATCCCCACGGCCTCAAAGCCGCCCAATGCCTGCTCTCGTAGCCGACGAACGTCGAGTCCCTTTCCGTTGGCGGTGACAGGCCCCGAGAGTGCCTCGGAATGCGATACGAGACCATGCAGAAGGGTCGCCTTAGGCCGACCTGCTGAGAGCAGGTACTGCGCAATCTGCCAACCGATAGACAGCGCTGCCAAGAGGATGGAGAGCGCAGAGATGAGCAGTGCGACGGACTCTGTTTCCATGGTTAGAACGGTAGTGCTCCGCGCCAGCACCCAAGGCAAGGCGAGCCGACAGCGCCTCTCACTAGGACCAAGGCGCTTCAAATGTCGACACGTTCGCCCATACTTTGCGTATGGCGAAACTAGACACCGAATGGGCGACTTCTGAGATCGACGAATTTCTGCACGTCACAGACCAGGTGAGTCCGAGCGCCAGTGGCGGCAGCGTAGTATTTGCTGGGCCAGTCATGCGCGGATCGAAGACCGAAGCATCGCAGAGGGCGCATGTCGTGGAGCAAATCCTTGACCGAGTGCTGCCAGGTTGGTCTCGAGAGCGACCGGAGACGGACGCCAAGTACTCATGGCTTCGAGATCAGGCGTCGAGAGCGAAAGCGGCTCTGGAGCGCGAGGCTGAACTCGCCGAGAAGCTCGGCGACAACGCGCCGGACATGGATGCGGCCAACCTCCACCCCTGGGCCTGGGAAAACGGCCGGTCATACTGGAACACCGGCCACTACCACCAGGCCGTAATGCAGGCTGCGATTCGGATCAACGCGGAAACCCAATCCAAGCTCGAGCGCATGGACGTTTCCGAAACAGCTCTGTTCAATGAAGCATTCTCGCTTAATGCGCCCAAGGCTGGAGTGGCAAGACTCCGTCTAGCCAAGAATGACGGCGGAAAGACGTACGAGAACCTGCACCGAGGTGCCCGCGCCTTCGCAGAAGGCCTCTACGCCGCGATTCGTAACCCCGGAATGCACCTGCCTCAGGAAGATGACGGAGGTGAAGAGCAGCTGGCCTTGGAGCAACTCGCCGCTTTCAGCTTGTTGGCACGTTGGGTTGATCAGGCCAGCACCGAAATGGTCTGAGCGTGGCCAGTGGCCGCCGGCTGGGCGCAGTCAACCCGCCGCTGGGGGCGAGGCCACTTACCCTTGATCCACCGGTATCGAGGTTGCGTGAGTAGGCGCGGGTATGCGGAAATGCCCGCCTACTGGTCAGGTGCCGGGTTCTGTGGTGTCGGGT
>NZ_JAALEA010000305.1 GCF_014145145.1 Dietzia cercidiphylli | reverse complement strand
TGGGAGCCCGGCATGCGGCCCTCGCCCGAGCCGCCGCCGGCGGTGACGGTCGGCCACAGCGTCCGGCGCTTCCACGCCGTGCCCGGCACCGGGGCGTAACGGCCGGGGCCGGTGACGTAGCCGTGCAGCATCTCCACGACCTGGTCCATGTTGACCTCGTGGCCGTGGACGTACAGCTGGGCGATCGCGTGGAGCAGGGTGTCGGCCTCGGACTCCTTGCGCTTGAGCGTGTGGAGCAGGTTGGGCTCCATCAGGCCGGCGTCGAAGCACGTCGCCGCCACGGACATCGCGGCGACCGGGTTGGGCGCGAACTCCAGGAACGTCACATACCCGGCCTCGACGGCCTTGCGCACGGCGTGGGTGAACCACACCGAGTGCCGCATGCCCTTGAGCCAGTACTCCTCCGCGTGGATCGGCTCGTGGCCGGCGCGGTAGAAGGTCTCCTTGTCCACGGAGGAGAACAGGCCGGAGGTGAGCTCGCGCGGCTCCAGGCCCGCGATCTCGGCGGCCAGTTCGCCCAGCAGCATGTCGACGTCGGAGGTGTGCCCGGCTCCTCGGACCTGGAGCTGACGGGCGAACTTGCCCTGCTCCTCGACCCAGGCCACGAACTCGGCGACGGGCTTGGCGCGGCCCCCGACCGTGGTGTGGGTGGGGGCGGCGTAGACCGCGGGCTCGATCGAGGCGAACTGCGGGTTGTCGGCGATGATCTGGGCGATCTCCTCGGCCGAGTACTCGACCAGCGCCATGGCGCCGGCGTCCTCGTCGGAGACCTGCTGCTCGGCGTCGCCCATGAGGCGCGAGCGGACGCAGATCACCCGCACCGCGTCCTCGAGGCTCAGTCCGCCCGCCGCGTAGGCGGCGGCGACCTCGCCCATCGAGTGACCGATCACGGCCTCCGGCTTGGCACCGAGGGCCTTGAGCGTGTCGACGAGCGCGACCTGGACGGCGAAGATCCCGACCTGCGCGTTCTCCACCTCGTAGGTGACCGAGTCGTCGAGGAACATCTCGACCATCCGGTAGCCGGCCTCGAAGTCGATGAGCTCGTCCACCGCGTCCAGGCACGAGGCGAACAGCGGGTTGGACAGGTACAGCTCCTTGGCCATCTTGCGGTGCTGGGCGCCGAAGCCCGAGAACACCCAGACGTCGCCGGTGCCGGCGGGGGCGTCCGCGCTGAAGACGCCGGGGCCGGGGTCGCCGGCCGCCAGGGCGCGCAGCCCCG
>NZ_JAALEA010000304.1 GCF_014145145.1 Dietzia cercidiphylli | reverse complement strand
GCACGCGCTCATGCGCCGCCCCGGGCAGCCCCGCGTGGTTCCTGGCGAGCCGGATCAGGGCAGCAGGCCGGCCGGCTCCAGCTGATCGGTGCCGTGCCGGACCCGCCAGCTGGCGATGGGGTAGGCGCCGCTGGCGGGGTCCTCGCGCGCGACCAGCGCCCAGTAGTCGGCGTGGGCGAAGTCGGTCGTGAACTCGACCACCGTGAAGCCGTGGCGGTCCAGGTCCACCCAACGCACGTGTCGGTTGACCTGAGTGAGGGCCCCCTGCGCGGTCTGGGACAACGGGTTGCCCTCGGGGAGGTTCACCATGTCGTCGATGTTGTTGCTGGTGATCGACGGGGTGACGAACTCGATCGCGCCGACACCCGCGCCCGGGTAGTTCGCCGGCTCGAACGGCACCTCGTTGGCCCACGAGGTGTGGATGTCGCCGGTGAGGAAGACGGTGTTGCGGGTGCCGGCGGCGCGGATCACCTCCATCAACCGGCGGCGCTCGCCCGCGTAGCCGTCCCACTGGTCGGGGTTGTAGGTGATGCCCTCACGCGGGACGCCCAGCAGCTCGGTGAGCGCGGCCGTGGTCTGTGGCTCGAGCGGGGGCAGGAGCACGGGCGTGATCATCACCGAGTTGCCGATGACGTTCCACCGGGCGGTCGACGAACTCAGCCCGCGGGCCAGCCAGTCGAACTGGGCGGCGCCGGTCATGGTGCCGGTGACATCGATCGCGTGACCGTCGAAGCGGTCCGGTCCCTCCGTGCGGTAGGAGCGCAGGTCGAGCATGCTGATCTCGGCGAGCGAACCCCAGCGCAACCGCCGGTAGAGGTGACCGCCGTCGCGGAGGGACTCGGGGCGCACGGGCATCCACTCGAAGTAGGCCTGGGAGCTGGCGGCCTTGCGGTCGGAGAACGGCCCCTGGTGCGGGTGGTGGTTCTCGGCGCCGTCGGACCAGTTGTCGTTCGCGAGCTCGTGGTCGTCCCACGTGACGATCCACGGCACGTGCGCGTGCAGGGACTGCAGATCCGGGTCGGTGCGGTACTGGGCCAGGCGGATCCGGTAGTCGGCCAGCGTCACGATGTCGTGCGGGGGATCGTGGGGCCGGACCGCGCCGAACTTGCCGGTGTACTCACCTCGGCCGTACTCGTAGATGTAGTCGCCCAGTTCGACGATCGCGTCGAGATCCCCGCGCGCCTCGAGGTGGCGGTAGCCGGAGAAGTAGCCCGCCTCCCAGTTGGAGCAGGAGACCACCCCGATGCGCCAGCGGCCGGAGGCGGGGAGCGCGCCGTGGGCGGGCGCGGTGCGGGTGCGGCCGGTGTGCGAGGTCTGACCGAGGGCACGGAAGCGGTAGTGGTACCAGCGGTCGGGGGCCAGGCCGGTGCAGTCGAACTTGACGGTGTGGTCGCGGCCGGCGTCGGTCACCACGGACCGTGATCGGACGACCTGGGAGAAACCGGGGTCGAGCGAGATCTCCCAGCTGACGGCGACCGGCGCCCCGCGGCCGGATCCCGGGACCGCGTCCGGTGCGGGGGTGACGCGGGTCCACAGGATGACGCGATCGGGCATCGGGTCGCCGGACGCGACGCCGTGCCGGAAGACGCCCACGTCGG
>NZ_JAALEA010000303.1 GCF_014145145.1 Dietzia cercidiphylli | reverse complement strand
GTAGCGGACCGATCGGGGTCGCGTCCCCCGCGCCGGCGAACGGGTTCCACACGTAGATGGTGGAGGCGTAGACGGCCTCCGCATTAGGTTGGCCCGCCACCGGCTCCTGTTGCACGCGCAGCTCCACGTGGAAGTCGCTGTGCTGCCCGAGCAGGACACGCGGCGTGGTGCCGGGCTGCGTCGCGACCTGCTCGCCCCGGTGGAACAGCACGACACGGGTGGGCGACGAGACCGTCCCGCCCGCGGTCTCCAGGAACAGGTAGCCGAGTTCACCGCACAGGTTCCCGCTCTGCCCGACCGTCCACCCGACCCCGGGGAACGGCCCGGGGGTCTGCGCGGCGATCCGCTGCACGTCCACCGAACACCCGGCGGGCGGAGGCATGAGGGAGTCGGTGTTGACCGCGGATGCAGCGGGCGCCCAGGACGCGAGCAGGCCGGCGGTCAGGGCCGTGGCGGTCAGGGCCCTGATGTTCGGTGTTCTGACGTTCGGTTTTCTGACGTTCGGTGTGCTGACGGTTCCGGGCATCGAGATCGCCTCTCCGATCGAGTACACCCCATGGTGACACGGGTCACACCGGAGAACCACCGTGAGTGGTGACCGGGCGCCCCCCGACCCCTCGGTACGGTGGGACCACCCGGCGGCGCACCCCTCACGCCGCCCGATGAGGAGAGTGCCGTGACCGGTCGATACGCCCCTGGACACACTCTGGATCAGGCCGTCGCTCTCGAACGCGGCGGCGATAACCTGGTCCGGGGCCGCACGGTCGACGCGTGGGCCAACATGGTCGGGCCGTTCGGCGGGACGACCGCGGCGACGATGCTGCAGGCGATCCTGCAGCACCCGGAGCGACACGGTGACCCGCTGGCTCTGACGTTGAACTACGCGGGCCCGGTGGCCGAGGGCGAGTTCGAGATCGAGGTGCTTCCGACCCGCACCAACCGCTCCAACCAGCACTGGTGGCTCGAGATGCGCCAGGGCGATCAGGTGGTCACCACCGCCACGGCGATCACCGCGCTTCGCCGCGAGACGTGGTCGGAGACCGAGGTCGGCCCGCCCGGGGTCCCCGCACCCGAGGACCTGACCCCGGCCGCGGCGGACCGTGGGGTCAAGTGGGTGGACAACTACGACATGCGGTTCGTGACGGGGGCGTGGCAGTCGGTCGAGGACGGACAGACGAGCCCGGATTCGACGACGACGATGTGGATCCGCGACACCCCGCCCCGCCCCCTCGACCACGTCGCGCTCACCGCGATGTGTGATTCGTTCTTCCCCAGGTCGTTCCTCCGGCTCGGCCGGCCGATCCCCGCGGGAACGGTCACGCTGACGATCCACTACCTGGCCACCACGGACGAGATCGCGGCCCAGGGCACGGACTTCATCCTGGGCAGCGTCCACGCCCACCGGTTCCACGGCAACTACCACGATGAATCGGCGAGACTGTGGGGCCGCGACGGCACCCTGCTCGCCACCAGCCACCAACTCATGTACTTCAAGTCCTGAGTACCGCGGGCCGGAGGAGGACCCAGCACATGTCGACCACTCGGAACCACACCACCCACGAGGTCCTCAACCAGGCGCCGCCGCGCGTGGACGTGGACGAGTACGCGCTCAATCCCGCACTCCGGGAGGCCGTGGGAGTCTTCGCGCCCGGCGCGGTCACCGACCGATTCCACGAGATCGGCCGACACGTGGGCACCGGGCAGTACCAGCACGACGCGGAGCTGGCCAACACCCTGCCGCCGGTGCACCGCGCCCACGACCGGTGGGGCAACCGGGTGGACGAGATCGAGTTCCACCCCTCCTATCACCGGATCATGGAGTACTCGGTGTCCCGCGGGGTGCACACCTCCGCCTGGGCGGACCCGGGGCCCGGCGCCACCGTGGAGCGGGCCACCGGCTTCATGCTGGTGTCGCAGATCGAGGCCGGGCACGGGTGCCCGCTGTCCATGACGCACGCCGTGGTGCCGTCCCTGCGGTTGAGCCCGGAGCTGGCCGCGGAATGGGAGCCGGCGCTGATGTCCAGGGTCTACGACCCCGAGCTGCGCGACCCCGCCACCAAGTCGGGGGTGTTGTTCGGGATGGCCATGACCGAGAAGCAGGGCGGGTCGGACGTCCGGGCCAACACCACCACGGCCACCCCGGTCGGGGACGGCCTGCACGTGCTGCGCGGCCACAAGTGGTTCTGCTCGGCCCCACAGTCGGACGCCTTCCTGGTGCTGGCGCAGGCACCGGAGGGACTGAGCTGCTTCCTCGTCCCCCGCGTCCTCCCGGGCGGCGAGCGCAACCCCTTCCTGGTCCAACGCCTCAAGGACAAGCTGGGCAACAAGTCCAACGCCTCGTCCGAGGTGGAGTTCGACGGCACCCTGGGCTGGATGGTCGGCGATCCCGGCCGTGGGGTGCGCACGATCATCGAGATGGTCGGGCGCACCCGCCTGGACTGCGTCCTGGGCGCCACGGCCGGAATGCGCCAGGGCGTGGCCGAGGCCGCGTGGCACGCACGACACCGGGCGGCGTTCGGGGCGACCCTGGTGGACCAGCCGGCCATGGCCGCCGTTCTGGCGGACCTCCAACTCGAGGCGGAGGCCGCCACCTGGACGGCGACCCGCCTGGCAGCGGCCTATGACGACGACGAGTCCGCCGCGTACCGGAGGCTGGCCACCGCGGTCGCCAAGTACTGGACGTGCAAGCGCGGACCCAACCACGCCTACGAGTCGCTGGAATGCCTGGGCGGCAACGGCTACACCGAGGCGTTCCCGCTGGCCCGCCGCTACCGCGAGCAGCCGGTGCTGGC
>NZ_JAALEA010000302.1 GCF_014145145.1 Dietzia cercidiphylli | reverse complement strand
CGTACCAGTCGTCGGCTCCGGCGACGGGCGCGGACATGCCCTGCTGGGCGGCGGCCGCGCGCTCGGCCTGACCCCACCTGGGCAGAGGCTCCGGCGAGGGCTTGCCCTCGACGCGCCCCGGGGTGGCGACCCCGGTCTCGAGGAACTCCATCACCACCGCGTCGACGGCAGCGTTTCCGGTGCGGAAGGTGCCGTGCTCGCCGCCGCCGACGACGACCAGCGTCCCGTCGAGCGTCTCGACGACCCTGTGGGCACCGGCGATCGGGGTGACGGCGTCCTTCTCCGAGTGCAGGACGAGCGGCTTCTGGTCGAGGGCGTCGCCGTTCGGCTGGATGGTGCGTGCGACCGGCGCCCAGCCCACACAGTCGTCACCGGCGGCCTCGGCCGCGGCGCGGGTGGTGAGCTTGTTGCCGCCCGTGTAGCGGTCCGCCTTGGCAGCCATGACGCCGAGCTCGCTCGGCGGCGAGGCGGTCTCGTTGCACGTGATGATCGCGTTCATCTCGATGTCGGTGCGGAAGACCGGCGAGCGGCTCTCCTGCGCGGCGACGATCCTGGCGGCCGTCGGGTAGTCGACCCGGGCGATGTTGCCGCCGTCGTTGTAGTACTTGAGCATGTGCGCCAGCATCGGCCACGCCTGCTCGGAGTAGGTCGCGCCCACCGTGGCGTCGTACAACCCGGTGGTGGCGTTGTTGGTCAGACCCTGCAGCGCGACGGCGCGACCGAGGCCCTCGACGCGGGCGAGGGCGGGCGCGGTGCCGTTGATGGTGTCCAGCGCGGGCCGCTCGAGCGGGGTGCCCCGCAGCTCGACGGGCAGGTCGCGGGTCTCGGCCGGCGGCGGGGTGAGGTTGGCGGGTCCCCCCACCTCCTGGTCGGTGACCCACTTCCAGGAGTGGAACACCTTGCGCGGGGTGTCGCCGAGGCCGTAGTAGTCGTCGCGCTCGGCGATCCACGTGAAGATGTCGTTCAGTCGTCGCTCCTGGGCGAGCGCGCCCTGTTCGGCCTGGGTGGACCACCGCCAGTCGGGGTGCGTGTTGGAGTCCAGCACCATGCGGCCGGTGTGCTCGGGGAACAGGGTCGCGAAGTCGGTGCCGATCGCGGTGCCGTAGGACACGCCCACGTAATCGATCTCGGCGAGCCCGAGCGATTCGCGGACGGCGTTCATGTCGCGGGCCGCGTTCTCGGTGGTGAACGAGGCCATGTAGGCCGGATCGGTCCCGAAGCAGGCGTCGTGCAGCGCGTTGGCGGTGGTGGGGCCGACGAAGGCGACGTCACAGGTCATCGGGTTGGAGCCGTAGAGGCCACGCGGCTGGACGGCCACGAGGTCGTGGTTCTCGTACAGGCCGGCGGGCGCGGTGCCGTCGAACGCGGGGCTCCAGAAGTTGAGGGCGTAGTTGCCGGGGCCGCCGGGGTTGCCGAAGACGGCCGACCGGGCCTGCCCGGAGGACGCCTTGATGCGGGTCAGTGCGACCTCGGTCCGGGCGCCGTCGGGCTGGCTGTAGTCGACGGGGACCTCGACGGTCCCGCACTCGAGACCGGCCGGCACGTATTCGGCCTCGATCCCGAGCATCTCGGTACAGTCCTGCCACTTGACCGGGGCGGCGGCAGCCACTCCGGTACCAAGAAGTGCGATCGCCCCAACGACCGCGGTGGTGCCAACGAAAGTGCTAGACGGCTGCACCGATCCCCGATTCCATGTTCTGTAGATGACTGCCAGACGAATCGGACGCCGCGACCGCTCAAGTTCACGAGCGTCACAAGCGTCCGAACCGCTCCAAATGTAGCCTGTGGCCGGTGCCACGCCGCACCAACTGGCACCGACTCAGGGAACCGTCATCCGATCGTTACCGCGTGCGGGGTCGGTGCCGAAAAGGTGCAGGCAGAAGTGGATATATCACTGTTCATGCCGGCTGCCGCGGGTCAGCAACGCGAGCGTGGTGGCGACCATCGCGACCCCGGCCGACAGCGTGGCCGCCAGCAGCAGCCAGGGCTCGGTGTAGGTCCGCAGGATCACACCGTCGACGGGCGGGTCGACCTCGGGCGGCCGGACGGCCACGAGGTCGCGCGACAACCACCACAACACCACCGCCA
>NZ_JAALEA010000301.1 GCF_014145145.1 Dietzia cercidiphylli | reverse complement strand
GGATGATCCCCGGCGCCATGGTCAAGGGCATGGGCGGGGCCATGGACCTGGTCCACGGCGCCGGCCGGGTGGTCGTGATGATGGACCACGTCACCCGCACGGGCGAGGCCAAACTCCTGGCGGAGAACTCCCTGCCGTACACCGGGCGCGGATGCGTCCAACGGGTCGTCACCGACCTCTGCGTCCTCGACATCTGTCCGGAGGGGTTCCGGCTCGTCGAACCCGCCCCGGGCGTCACGATCGAGGAGATCCGCGCCAGGACGGGCGCCGAGGTCCACACCTGACCGGACGTCCCGCGCGCCACGACCCGACCCCCGGCCCCGCGTCACCGATCGGCCCCGGGGCGAACAGCGGGTGTACGGCGGCTCGCGCGGTCAACAGGGTGCCGGTTCCTCACTACTGTGGGGACCGACCCCGTCGTCGCCAGAGGAAGGTCCCCGCGCATGAGCTCCACCGCCCCGGTCACCGTCACCGTCACCGGTGCCGCCGGAAAGATCGCCTACTCCTTGCTCTTCCGGCTGGCGTCCGGTCTGGTCTACGGCCCCGACACCCCGGTCCGCCTCCGACTGCTGGACATCCCGTCGGCCGTCACGGCCGCCGAGGGCGTGGCGATGGAGATCGAGGACTGCGCTCTGCCGCTGGTCGACTCGATCGAGATCACCGACGACGCGACCGCGGCGTTCGACGGCGCCAACGCCGCGTTCCTCGTCGGGGCCATGCCGCGGGGCAAGGGCATGGAGCGCTCCGACCTGTTGAGCGCGAACGGTGCCATCTTCCGCGACCAGGGACGCTCGATCAACGCCGGCGCCGCGGACGATATCCGCGTGGTGGTGGTGGGCAACCCCGCCAACACCAACGCCTACATCGCGCACAGGCACGCCCCGGACGTCCCGGCCGGTCGGTTCACCGCCCTCATGCGGCTCGACCACAACCGGGCGTTGAGCCAGCTCGCCACCCGCCTGGGCGCCCCCGTCGCCGAACTCGACGGGGTCGTGGTGTGGGGGAACCACTCGGCCACCCAGTTCCCGGACGTCTCCTATACCACCCGAGCCGGTGAGCCCGTGACCGCCGGGCTCGGGCGGGACTGGCTGGCCGACACCTTCATCCCGCGGGTCGCGAACCGGGGATCCGAGATCATCGCCGTGCGGGGCTCGTCGTCGGCCGCCTCCGCGGCGGGGGCCGCCGTCGACCAGATGCGTGACTGGGTCCACGGCACACCGGGGGAGAGCTGGACCACGGTCGCGCTGCCCTCCGACGGGCAGTACGGCACGGTCCCGGGGGTGGTCACCGGGCTGCCCTGCCGCAGTCACGGCGGGGAATGGGAGGTCGTCGAGGGTCTGGAGATCGACGATTTCCAGCGCGCCCGCATCGACGCCTCGGTGGCCGAGTTGATCTCCGAGCGCGACGCCGTGCACGCCCTCGGCCTGACCGACTGACCCCGGGGGCGGGGCCTCCGGCGGCGTGTGTGGGGTCCCGGCGCGGACGGCCTACGATGGTCGGGTGACGACTGCAGCGACCCCCGGCCCCGAGACCGACCGCGCGGATTTGCTCCCCGCCTCCTGGAACCCCGGCGAGGTCGAGTCCGAGCTGTACCGACGCTGGGTCGACGCCGGCTACTTCGAGGCGGACCCCTCCAGCGACAAGCCCGCGTACTCTGTGGTGCTGCCGCCGCCGAATGTCACGGGCAGCCTGCACATGGGCCACGCGCTCGACCACACGCTCATGGACGTGCTCACGCGGCGCAAGCGCATGCAGGGGTTCGAGGTCCTCTGGCTTCCCGGAATGGATCACGCCGGGATCGCCACCCAGACCCTCGTGGACCGCAAGCTCCGCGCCGAGGGGATCGACCGCCACGAGATCGGGCGAGAGGCGTTCATCCAGAAGGTCTGGGAGTGGAAGCGTGAGTCCGGCGGGACCATCGGCGAGCAGATGCGCCGCCTCGGCGACGGCGTCGACTGGTCGCGTGAACGGTTCACCCTCGACGAGGGACTGTCCCGCGCGGTGCAGACCATCTTCAAGGAGCTCTACGACCAGGGGCTGATCTACCGCGCCGAGCGGCTGGTCAACTGGTCGCCCACACTCCAGACCGCGATCTCGGACATCGAGGTCAAGTACGCGGATGTCGAGGGCGAGTTGGTGAGCTTCCGCTACGGCTCGATGGACGACTCGCAGCCGCACCTGGTGGTGGCCACGACCCGGCTCGAGACGATGCTGGGCGACACGGCGATCGCCGTGCACCCGGAGGACCCGCGGTACGCCCACCTCGTGGGCACCGAGATCGAGCACCCGTTCCGCGAGGGCTGGACCATGCGCGTCGTGGCGGACGACCACGTGGACCCCGAGTTCGGGACGGGGGCCGTCAAGGTCACGCCCGCGCACGACCCCAACGACTTCGCGATCGGCCAGCGCCACGGGCTGGAGATGCCCACGATCATGGACGCGGCCGGCCGCATCGCCGACACGGGGACACGCTACGACGGGATGGACCGGTTCGAGGCGCGAAGGGTGATCCGCGAGGACCTCGCCGCCGAGGGCCGGATCGTCAAGGAGGTGCGCCCGTACCTGCACTCCGTCGGACACTCGGAGCGATCCGGCGAGCCGATCGAGCCCCGGCTGTCCCTGCAGTGGTGGGTCAGGGTCGAGGAGCTGGCCAGGATGGCCGGCGACGCCGTGCGCGACGGCGACACGGTGATCCACCCGAAGAGCCAGGAACCGCGCTGGTTCGACTGGGTCGACGACATGCACGACTGGTGCATCTCCCGCCAGCTGTGGTGGGGCCACCGCATCCCCATCTGGTACGGGCCGGACGGCGAGGTGGTCTGTGTGGGCGTGGGCGAGGAGCCGCCCGCCGGGTACACGCAGGACACGGACGTGCTCGACACGTGGTTCTCCTCCGGGCTGTGGCCGTTCTCGACCATGGGCTGGCCCGACCGGACCACCGACATCGAGCGGTTCTACCCCACGTCCGTGCTGGTCACCGGGTACGACATCCTGTTCTTCTGGGTGGCCCGGATGATGATGTTCGGCACCTTCGTGGGTCGCACCCTGACGGGTGACACCTCCGCCCCGGGGAAGGTCCCGTTCACCGACGTGTTCCTCCACGGGCTCGTCCGCGACGAGCACGGCCAGAAGATGTCCAAGTCCAAGGGCAACGGCATCGACCCGCTCGACTGGGTCGACCGCTTCGGCGCCGACGCCCTGCGCTTCACACTGGCCCGGGGCGCCAACCCCGGCGGCGACCTGTCCGTGGGTGACGACGCCGCCCAGGCCTCGCGCAACTTCGCCACCAAGCTGTTCAACGCCACGCGGTTCGCGCTGATGAACGGCGCGAAGGTGGGCCAGCTCCCGGAGGTGTCCGCGCTCACCGACGCCGACCGGTGGATCCTCCGGCGCCTCGGCGAGGTGCGCGTGTCGGTCGACGACGCCCTGGACCGCTACGAGTTCTCCAAGGCCTGCGAGGCCCTGTACCACTTCGCGTGGGACGAGGTGTGTGACTGGTACCTGGAGCTGGCCAAGGTCCAGTTCGGGAACGACGACGAGGCGCGCGGTTCCGAGCGGGCCGATCACACGCGGCTCGTGCTGGGACACGTGCTGGACGTGGTGCTGCGGATGCTGCACCCCGTCATCCCGTTCGTCACCGAGGTGCTGTGGACGGCCCTGACCGGACGCGACTCCGTGGTGGTCGCGGACTGGCCCTCCGACGTGGCCCCGGCAGAGGGGACCACGGAGTCCGTGCGCCGGGTGGCCGACGCCCAGACCCTCGTCACCGAGATCCGCCGCTTCCGCTCCGACCAGGGACTCAAGCCCGGCCAGCGGGTGCCCGCGCGCGTCACCGGGGTCGACGCGGCGGATCTGCCCGCCGACCTGCTCGACCAGGTGGCCTCGCTCGCGCGGATCACCCCGGCCGGGGACGACTTCACCGCCACCGCCTCGCTAGAGGTCCGGCTGGGGTTGTCCACGGTGGGGGTCGAGATCGACACCTCCGGCACCATCGACCTGGCCGCCGAGCGTCGCCGCCTGGAGAAGGACCTCGCGGCCGCGCGCAAGGAGCTGGAGACCACCGGCGCCAAGCTGGGCAACGAGGCGTTCCTCGGCAAGGCCCCCGACCACGTGGTGGACAAGATCCGCGCGCGCCGGGATCTCGCCGAGACCGAGGTCAGCCGGATCTCCGCCCGACTCGAGGGCCTCCCGGCCGGGAGCACCGCCTGATGGCGGGTCATCGGTGGCTCGAGCCCCACGACCCGGACGAGGGCTGGGACACCCCCACGGAGGAGGACGTCGCCGAGATGCTCGGCGAGGAGGGCCTGGTCTCCGGGGTCTCCCTCGGCGGGCCGCTGCCCGGTGACGAGGACGGCGAGGACCACCAGGAGCCGCGACCGATCCCGGAGGTCGGCAGCCCCGAGTGGCAGGCCGACACCGCAGAGCTCGCGGCGGTCGAGGAGGAACTGGCCACCCGGTGGCCGGAGACCCGCCTCGAACCGAGCCTGGACCGGATCGCGGAGCTCACCGGCGTCCTCGGGGATCCGCAATACGCCTACCCGGTCGTCCACGTGGCGGGGACCAACGGCAAGACCTCGGTCACCCGGATGATCGACGCCCTCCTGCGGGCACTGCACCAGCGCACCGGGCGCAACACCAGCCCGCACCTGCAGACCGTCACCGAGCGCATCGCCCTGGACGGCGAGCCCGTCCCGGCACGCCTGTTCGTGGACACCTACCGCGAACTGCAGCCGTACCTGGAACTGGTGGACCAGCGGTCCGAGGCCGGTGGTGGACCCCGGATGAGCTACTTCGAGGTGCTCACCGCGATGGCCTTCGCGGCCTTCGCCGACGCCCCGGTGGACGTGGCCGTGGTGGAGACCGGGATGGGCGGGACCTGGGACGCCACCAACGTGGTGCGGCCGGCCGTCGCCGTCGTCACCCCTGTCGGTCTTGACCACACCGACTACCTCGGGGACGACCTGGCGACCATCGCGGGGGAGAAGGCGGGGATCATCCAGCCGGGAGCAGAGGATGACCTGCTGCCGAGGTACCCGGTCGCCGTGATCGGTCGCCAGGAGCCCGAGGCGATGGAGGTGCTGCTGCGTCGCGCGGTCGAGGTGGGCGCGGTGGTGGCACGTCTCGGCTCGGAGTTCGACGTGGTCGAGCGTCGCCTGGCGGTGGGCGGACAGCAGCTCACCCTGCGTGGTCTCGGGGGCGAGTACCCGGAGGTGTTCCTCCCGCTGTTCGGCGAGCACCAGGCCGAGAACGCCGCCACCGCACTGGCCGCCGTCGAGGCGTTCTTCGGGGCGGGCCCCGACCGGTCGCTGGACCCCGAGCTCATCCGCGCCGGATTCGCCGCCGTGGACAACCCCGGCCGGCTCGAGCGCCTCAGCTCGAGCCCGACGGTGCTGGTGGACGCCGCGCACAACGGCCACGGCGGGCGCGCACTCGCCGAGGCGGTGACCTCCGAATTCGACTTCCGACGTCTCGTCGCCGTGGTCGCGATGCTGGACGGCAAGGACGCCGACGCCTTCCTCGCGGCCATCGAGCCGGTGGTCGACGAGGTCGTCGTCACCAGGACCGGGTCGCCGCGCGCGATGGCGCTCGAGGACCTCGCGAGGGTCGCCGAGGACCGGTTCACCGCCCAGCGGGTCCACGTGGTGGACACCCTGCCCGATGCGATCAGCGCCGCGCTGGACCTGGTGGGGGTCCCCGACCCGACCGCCGACGACGACGTCTCCGGGGTCGGCGTACTCGTGACGGGATCGGTGTTGACCGCGGGGGCCGCCCGCAGCCTGTTCGGAAAGGACGCACAGTGACCGACACCGGTTCCGTCGATCCGGCGGCCACCGCCCACGAACCCTCGGTGGATCCGTGGAAGGGACTTCGGGGGATCATGGCCGGGACCCTGATCCTCGAGGCGATCGTGATCGGCCTGGTGCTCACGGTGATCGCGAGGGTCGACGACGGGGAGCACTTCCAGCCCTGGAAGGTGTGGTTCGTCAGCCTGCTCGCCGTGGCGATGGTCGTGGCCAGTGGACTGCAGAGACGCCCCTGGGCGATCCCGCTGAACCTCACCCTCGCCGGACTCGCGGTGGCGGGGTGGGCCGTGCACTGGTCGATGGGCGTGTGCGGCCTGATGTTCGCGGCGGTGTGGGCGTACATCCTCTATCTGCGGCGGGACCTCTCCCGGCGGATGGCGGGCGGGTACCTGCCCAGCCAGCACGACTGACGGGTCCCGGGTACTTGTAGCATTGCGGCCGTGACCGAGAGAACTTTCTTCCTCATCAAGCCCGATGGCGTCCAGCGAGGCCTGACCGGCACCATTCTCGCGCGTATCGAGGCCAAGGGCCTCCAGCTCGTGGCCATGGACATGCGCCGGGTGCCACAGGAGACCGCGGCCGCGCACTACGCCGAGCACTCCGAGCGTCCGTTCTACGGCGACCTGCTCGAGTTCATCACCTCCGGGCCGGTCGTGGCCGGTGTCGTGGAGGGTCCGCGCGCGATCGCCGCGTGGCGACAGCTCGCCGGCGGGACCGACCCGGTGGAGAAGGCCGCCCCCGGGTCCATTCGCGGGGACTACGGGCTGGAGACCCAGTTCAACCTCGTCCACGGGTCGGATTCCGAGGAATCCGCGGCACGTGAGATCGAACTGTGGTTCCCCGGACTCTGATCTGACCTCATCACCAACGATCCCGGTTCATCACCGGTGATCGCACCGGACGCGCCCGTCGGTCCCCGGACCGACGGGCGCGTTCGTCGTCTCACCTCGCCCGCGCGGCGACGGATCGTCGGCGTGTGTGGGACAATGGCCGAAGCCCACATTCTTGGCGAGCGGACCTCCAGTTCGCCCCGGATCGGGCGCCCGCCCTCCGCGGCCCGGATGACACCGGGATCGCGGACCACAAGACATAGCCCCACCCGAGGTGGGGCCCAGAGAGAAATGCCGACCCCGTGCGGCGGCGTGGGTCACCGGAGCACTCCGGTGACGTGATCGCGCCCGGAGTCCGGCCAGAGGAGACACGTGTCGGATTCGAACCTGACCATCGACGATCTCAACGCGCTTCCGGAGAAGATGCGCGCGCACGCGGCCGCCAAGGCCGTGGGGATGACCAGCAAGGAGTTCCTGGCCGCCATGGCCGGCATCGGCGTGGAGGTCAGGAGCGCCCAGTCCGGGGTGACGCGCGAGGTGCTGCTCACGTGGTTCGCCAGCCGCGCAGGCGGCGGTGACACGACGTCCGAGGCGGCCACCGCCACCGAGGACGCCCCGGTGGAGAAGCCCGCCCGCACGGCACGGGCCGAAAAGGCTCCCGCCAAGAAGGCGCCCGCCAGGAAGGCGGCGGCCGAGAAGGCTCCCGCCGACAAGGCCCCCGCCAAGAAGGCGCGCAAGGCCGCGGCGGGGAAGACGGCGCCGGATGCCACCGCAGAGCCCACCACCGAGAAGAAGTCCGGGACGCAGGCGCCCGTTCGTCGACCCCTGCCGGAGATGTCGATCGTCACCGGTGAGGTGGGCGCGGCGGAGTCCGGGAACCGTCGCCGGTCCACCGCGACACCCTCGTTCTCCCCACTGTTCCTCTCTCCGGACGAGGCCGCCGCCAAGGCCGAGCGGGAGCGCCCGGCGCGCACGAGGTCCGCGGCGTCCGACAGCGCCCGGACCGACACCGCCCGGACCGACGCTGCTGACACCGGGC
>NZ_JAALEA010000300.1 GCF_014145145.1 Dietzia cercidiphylli | reverse complement strand
ACCGCGCCCCGGGAACCGGGGCCCCGCCCCGTCGAGAACCGGGCCACCCACTCGTTGAGAAGACGGTTCCGACCACGTTTCCCGAGTGTGGGGTGTGCGGAACGCTCTTTTCGATGCGGCCTTGTCGACGTGGCCTCGGTGACGTGGCCTACTCGATGCGCTGGTCTCGATGCGCTCTCGACCGGAGGCCGCGGGGCCGCGGGGGCGGGCCGGGTGCAGCCGGCCTGCGTGGAGTCAGCCCCGGGCGGCGCGACGGTTCGCGATCAGCGCGTCGAGGCTGTAGCGACCGGTGCCGACCAGGCCGAAGACGGCGACGGCCAGCGCGATCACGGCGACGAGCTCCCAGCCACCGTTGGTGGCGTAGATCCCCGCGCCCTGGTGGACGAAGACATAGGCGCCGACCATGACGACGACGACGAGGGCCGCGACGACCTGGGTGAGCAGCCCCAGCACCAGCAGGATCCCTCCGGCCAGCTCGACGACGCCCGCGAACACCGCGGCGGCCTGGGCGGCGGGGACCCCGACGGAGTCGAAGAACTGGCCGGTGGCCCCGGCGCCGTTGGTGACGAGCTTCTCCCAGCCGTGCGCGATCAGGACCACCCCGAGCAGCACCCGGGTAAGGAGCAGGCCGATGTCGCGGACGATCCCGCGCACGGGGATCAGGCGGGTCTCGGCCCCGGCGGCACGGGAAGAGGGGACGGTCGTCGTGGTGCTCATGTCTGTGGTCCTTTCGGGTCACGCATCCGGATGATGCGTCACACACTTCTATCCCCGTACTAGATGTCGTGTCAACTATGAGCGTAGTGTGGGGTCATGAGCGAACCCCTGCCGACCGACCACGTGCAATGGCTGACCGACGAGGAGAAGGCGCTCTGGCGCGACTACCTCGCGATCCAGGGCCGCCTGCACCTGGCTATCCAGCGCGACCTCAAGGCCACGTCGAGCCTGACGGAGCCGGAGTTCGAGGTGCTCGTGTACCTCAGCGAGGCCGACGGCCCGCTGAGGATGACCGCGCTGTCCGACGTCCTGCAGTGGGAACGCAGCCGGCTCTCCCATCAGGTGACCCGGATGGTCCGGCGTGGACTGGTGCAGCGGACGAGCTGCCCCACCGACGGCCGGGGCGCGTTCGTCTCCGCCACCGAGGAGGGCATGCGTGAGATCAGGGAGGCCGCACCCGATCACGTCGCCACGGTGCGCCGGGAGTTCCTGGACCGGCTCAGCGAGCAGGACAAGCGCGAACTCGCCCGACTTCTCGCGCTGGTCGAGGGTTCCACCGGGGAGGGGCCGACGGGGGATGAGGCGAATCGGAAATCCCCCGTCGCGGGCGTACCCTCGGGGGCGTGAACGCAGTGCTCGTGGTGGTCGTGGTGCTCCTGGCGTGTCTCGCCCTGGTGGTCGGGGTTACCGGCCTGCTGGGACTGCTCGGTCGACTGCCGGGTAACGGCGTCCTGGGCGTCCGCACCCCGGAGACCCGCCGCTCCCCCGAGGCCTGGACGCTCGCCAACCGGGCTGCCGGGCCCGCCCTGCTCGGCTCAAGCCTCATGCTCATGCTCGGTGCGCTGGGCGTGGGACTGATCGGGGGCTGGGTCGGTGGCCTCGTCGTCGTCGTCGCTCTTCTGGGTTCGCTCGCCCTGCTCAGCGTCGCCGGCCTCGCCGGCTCCCGCGCCGCGGCGCTGTGGGAGGACGCGCAGGACGACGACGAGGGCGGTTGCGGCTGCGGCTCCGAGGGCG
>NZ_JAALEA010000002.1 GCF_014145145.1 Dietzia cercidiphylli | reverse complement strand
ACGCGTTCCTCGGACTCGCGGCACGGCGCGCGCGCGGCTGACACACGACGCGCACGCGGCTGTCAGCGGGGCAGACCGCTGGGGTTACCCTCACTCCCATGGTGTCCAGGAGCGCGGGCGTCCTCTCCTCGGGCGCGCAGGCGATTCGCGCGTCCACCTACAGCTCCCCGGCCAGGTCCGCGCTCGCGGCGTTCGCCTCCGCCATCGCCCTGTTCACCGCACTGCTGATGATGCCGTAGGCCACGTCCTCGGGCAGCTCGCCGGAGCTGCACGACGCCGTCTTCACGGCCACGTCAGCGGTGTCGGTGACGGGTCTGACCACGGTCGACACGGCCGCCCACTGGTCCTCGGCGGGTCAGGTGGTCATCCTGACGGCGATCCAGCTGGGCGGCCTGGGCATCGTGACGATCTCGTCGATGCTGGCACTCTCGGTCACCCGGCAGTTCGGGGTCCGCACCCGCCTGCTGGCGCAGACCGGGACGTCGGCGGGCGGGCTGGGGGAGGTCGGGTCGGGGGGACGGGATCTGGCATGCCGTCTTCTACGCCGTCTCCGCGTTCAACAACGCCGGTTTCATCCTCCACCCCGACGGCCTGGCGGCGGTGGCCCACGACCCCGTGGTCTTCTGGGCACTGATCTGCGCCGTGTTCCTGGGCAGTCTGGGATTCCCCGTCCTGCTGGTCCTGTGGAAGCACCAGTGGCACCTCGGCAGGTGGAACCTCCACACCCGCCTGACCGTCGAGTTCAGCGTCCTGCTGATGCTCGTCGGGGCGCCGGGATTCGCGGCGCTGGAATGGAGCAACGTCGCGACCCTCGGTGGGGAGAGCGTCGCGGACAAGCTGCAGAACTCCCTGTTCGCCTCGGTGATGATGCGATCCGGGGGTTTCGCCGTGATCGAGCCGTCGGACACCAGGTCCTCGACCATGTTCATCACCGACGCGCTGATGTTCGTCGGCGGCGGTTCGGTGTCGACCGCCGGCGGGGTCAAGGTCACCACCCTCGCCGTCATCTTCCTCGCCTTCCTCGCCGAGGCCCGTGGGCAGGAGGACACCACCGCCCACGGCCGCGCGCTGCCCACGTCCTCGGTCCGGGTCGCCGTCTCCGTCGCCGGCATGGGACTGACGCTGGTGTCGGCCTCGGCCCTGACGCTGATGGTCCTCACCGGCGAGGACCTCGGACGCCCGCTCTTCGAGTCCATCTCCGCGTTCGCCACCTGCGGTTTGAGTTCCGGCCTGAGCGCGGAACTCGAGCCCGCGGGGGTGTACGTTCTGTCCGGGCTCATGTTCGCGGGGCGGGTCGGCATCATCACGTTCGCCACCGCGCTCACAATGCGAGCCCAGCGCACCAGATACCGCCTACCCACAGAGAGGCCGATCATTGGCTGACCGCAACCGTCGCCAGTCCCCGGTGCTCATCGTGGGCCTGGGCCGCTTCGGCGTCTCCCTGGCCACCCAGCTCGTCTCCCAGGGGCGCGAGGTGCTCGCGGTGGAACGGGATCACGGACTCGTGCAGAAGTACGCCGACTCCCTGACCCACGTCGTGGAGGCGGACGCCTCCGACATCGAGGCCCTCCAACAGCTCGGCGCGCAGGACTTCTCCACCGCCGTCGTGGGCGTGGGGACCTCCATCGAATCGTCCGTCCTGGTGGCCGTGAACCTCGTCGACCTGGGCGTGGAGCACGTGTGGGCCAAGGCGATCAACAAGGCGCACGGAAAGATCCTCACCCGGATCGGGTGTCACCACGTCGTGTTCCCCGAGCACGACGCAGGTGTCCGGGTGGCGCACCTGGTCGCCAACCAGATGATGAACTTCATCAAGTTCGACGACAACTTCGCGATCGCGCGCATGCTCCCCCCGAGAGACGTCGTCGGTCGCACCATCGACCAGTGCCGGCCCCGCAGCCGCCACAAGGTCAACATCGTGGGGATCAAGCCTCCCGGCCAGCCCTTCCACTACGCGGAGCCGGAGACCTCGATCGGTGCGGAGGACGTGATCATCGTCTCCGGCCACGTCCGGGACCTCGAGAGGTTCGCCGACCACTCCGACCGGAAGCGATAGCTCCGGCGGATTCCCTCGCGGCAAGAAGAATGCTGGTCTTGGTGCGACTCCGGGACTAGATTCCGGACATGACAGTCACCGACGAGCTGCTCGAGGCCGCCACGGCCTACCGATCCGACTTCGACAAGGGCGGCCTGCCCATGCCGCCCGGCCGCAAGATCGCCGTGGTGGCGTGCATGGACGCCCGCCTCAACCCGTACGGGCTACTGGGTCTGTCCGAGGGTGATGCGCACGTGATCCGCAACGCCGGAGGCGTGATCACCGACGACGTCCTGCGCTCCCTCACGATCAGCCAGCGCCTGTTGGGCACCGAGGAGATCGTGCTGATCCACCACACCGACTGCGGCATGCTCACGTTCCGGGACGACGACTTCAAGGACCAAATTCAGGCCGAGACGGGCCTGCGTCCACGGTGGGCCGCGGAGGCGTTTCCAGAGGTGGAGGCGGACGTCCGCCAATCGCTGGCGCGGGTCGAGGCGGACCCGTACCTCTTGTACGGCACCGCTGTTCGCGGATTCGTCTACGACGTGGAGACCGGGGACCTGAATGAGGTGGCCCGCGGATAGGTCCGCCACGCGATAGGGGTGTCCGGGCCCTGGTCGAGTTATGGATGACGGCTGCGCGTCTCGGGTGCCGTCCCCGGCGAGGAGTTCATCGCTTTCTCACGCCGTGTTGCACAGGCCCGCTTCCCTTGGACGCCGCTAATTGTCGTTATGACAAGTAGACGATGCCGAGTTGTGAATCTCGCGAACTCGACCGCTCCCCGAACTGCTCGCACGTTCGTCCGGTCTCGCACTGGCAACTCGGCACCTCAGAACCCGGCGCTTCATCAGCAGGCGCGGGGGCGCGACTGGTGGAGCTGCTCGGTCTGAGGCTGTGCGCGATTCCGTCGCCCCCTGCGTGGGCGTGGTCGGAGACATTCCGAAAGCCGACCTTCTTGCCCCACACGGGCATATCGCCGTCTGGCGGGTTCGCCTGCGACAGATAGTCAACGGCGTGCCACAGGATCTCGTTTTCTTGCCCCTAAGAGTGGAGTCCACTGTGGCCGTCACGCGGCAACGATTCTCGGCGGCTCGCGGCATCGTCCGGCCTCGAAACCAGCGACTTACCATGACCAAGGTCATTGCGGCGTTCCTTGCGGTGCCAATGTCTCGGTGACGCGAACACTCAGTTCCGGCTTGTCGTGGCCTTCGGTGTGGGTGTATGTCCCGAGATGGGACCACATCGAGTCCACGAGCGGCTGGAGGAACAAACGGCCCAGCTGAGTGACGATGACGTCGACCACCTGAACAGCATCGGCGCGGACCCTAGACGCCGCGCCAGATTCCCGCATAGCCGCCACTTCCCGGTGTGTCAGCTCGGTGAGTCGCTCGAGTAACTCACCTCGCTGACCGCCGGGATCTAGCAACGCGCGGCGCAGGTAGTTCACCACCTCGGGACGCCTGACCAGCATGTCGACAACCGCGTCGTTGCGGATCCGGGCGATGTCGGCGCCTGGGATGTCCACGGGCGCCGAGGCAAGTGCGGTAGCGAAATGCTCTACGACCAGTCGCTCGACCGCCTCGCGAAGGCCGTCCTTTGTGCCGTAGTGATGGACCACGAGACCCACCGTCACTCCGGCCGCGGTTGCCACGGTTCGCAACGAAGTGCCGTCCTCGCCGTTGGCGGCGTAGAGATCCAGTGCGGCGTTGCGGATGCGCGCCTTGGCAGTGAGATCCCGGCCCGCGGCGCCTGGTGCGGAACGATTCACGCGGTTCCCCTTCAGTTGCGGTCGAGCCTACGGACCCCAAACTAGACTATACGTCGGTACCGCTTACTGTATGTTCGTACAGTACAAGGTGTCCCGGCTCAGTCGGCCTTGTCGACCTGACTATCGTGCCGTCGACAGCCAGTTGCTCAGGCCACCCGTATCGGGCCTCAGGGCCCCTTGG
Organism: Dietzia cercidiphylli; assembly: GCF_014145145.1. Classification (GTDB taxonomy): domain Bacteria; phylum Actinomycetota; class Actinomycetes; order Mycobacteriales; family Mycobacteriaceae; genus Dietzia; species Dietzia natronolimnaea. The sequence goes on along the minus strand of NZ_JAALEA010000002.1, from coordinate 11,056 downwards.
ACGTCCCGGTCAAAGGTTGGGTCACGGGTCGGACGTGCGGGTGTCGGCGATATCTCCGTCGCCACAAGCCGAGGTATCGCACCCAGTACAACTTCATCGACAGGAAGGTCTGGACATGGACACATTTCGCGACAAGGCCGGCGAGCCGATAGGTACCGATATCGACAACTGGGTGGCCTCGTTCACGCGCATGGAATCCGGTTCCTCCGAGCTTCCTCCCCACCACCCCAACTGCCTTGGCTGTGGACCAGAGAACCCGAATGGTCACTTCCTCTCGGTACGGCGTGACGGAGACGGCGTCGTCGCACACCACCAGTTCGACCAGCGCCACGTCGGGGCACCGGGCATTGCACACGGCGGCGCGGTAGCGACCGTGATTGACGACCTCTTCGGCTTCTTGCTGTATTCGGTCGGCGAGCTCGCCGTGACGCGCCGTCTCGAGCTCGAGTATCTTGCGCCAGCACTACTCGACACCCCGTACATCCTGCGCGCTGCAGTTCGGTCTCGCGATGGCCGGAAATTGGACCTCACGTCCACGATGGAGGATGCAGAGGGCCGCACTGTTATTACTGCCACTGCCCTGTTCATCGTGGTCGAGGTTGAACACTTTTTGCAGTCACAGAGAAACTCGAGGGCTTAGGCCAAACTCACCGCCGCGAGCACCAGGCCCGAATACGTCGAGGATGTCGGCGGAGCCTGAAGATATTGAACGCCACGCCCAAAGAACGGGCGAAGCGGAAGGCACCGTGCAATGCCAGTTGCCCTGTACGAGTCAACCAAGTGGCAGCGCTACCTACGACGGAACCCCGTCGGCGGGTGGCCGGTCCAGTGCTTGAAAGCGTGTGAAAAGCTGGCGAGGTCGCTATATCCGAGGTCCGTGGCGATCTCGCTCGCGGACACAGATCCGTCCAGTAAACGAAGAATCGCGTACTCACGAATGACCGACTGGCGCAGTCCGCGATAGGTCATCCCTTCCTCAGAGAGGCGCCGCTTAAGTGTGCTCGTAGAGATGGAGAGTTCGTCTGCAATCCACTGACTTCCACAATCTGCGGGACGCTTCTCTATCAGACGTCTCACCTTGTCCGAATACGAGGCGATTTTACTCCGCTCGTCGAGCCTTCGCTGCAAGTCACTGATAGCGAGTCGATACGCCACGGGGTCAGAGAACCGGCAGACGTGATTGACCGCGTCAACGGGAAAATGCAGAATGGACAGTGAAGCGTCAAATACCAGGCGACCAGCTAACCGATCCTGATCCACGGGCAGACCTTCCGGAGCGGGCCAACCCAGTGAGAGTGTGATGTCTGGTGCATCGCCAACGAGTATATTCAGCAGCCTCAGCAGGACCGCACCACAGTAGGTGACCACTAGGGAGTCTAGGACTCGATCGCCCGTCTGCCCATTGAGCGCGACAGACACTCCGTGTCCACCTGCGTAGAACTGCGCACTCAGGGCTGGGGTTATTAGCGGCAGGTAGGCAAGCAATTCCAATATCTCGCCTGCGGAACCTGCGCTTACTAGTGGGACGCTTAATGGTCCGAAGGACGTCAGATGAGCATGCTGGGCGAACGCCAAACCGAGGGTCGTTGCTTGGTCAACGTCGAGGTCGGGCAAGGCTTCCCTGATCCACCGCAGGGGAACTTGGGCGTTGATGGCGAGAATTGACTCGACGTCGCTTCGCTCACGATCCATGATCTCGCGAAACCGTGCAACGGCGTCTTGCTCCAGAACTGGGCTCTCAAGTAACTGCGCGAACACGAGCGGTGGCACGCCCTCGCGATCAAGATTCATCGCCCCCGCCTTCTGAGCCAAATTAACAAGCTTCTGCCCTCAATCAACCTAGCCGCAGTCGTCGTTGTTAGCAATGCTGTGAGCAGCTATTACCCGAACAACCATGCAGGAGCCAGCGATGACAGTCGTAACCTTCGTCTCACATGAGGGAGAGAAGCACGTGGTGCCCTTAGAGGAGGGGCAGTCACTCATGCGGATCGCCGTCAACAACGCGGTGCCCGGGATTGACGCTGACTGCGGAGGCGAAGCCGCGTGCGGCACGTGTCATGTCATCGTTGATCCGCAGTGGTCCGAACAGGTCGGCCTCTCGGGAGCAAGTGAAGAGGAAATGCTCGCAATGAACCCGGAAAGGCTGCCGACCTCTCGACTGTCGTGCCAGATGACCGCGTCCGCGGATTGGGACGGCCTGGTCGTCCAGGTGCCAGAGTTCCAGATGTAACGACGAAGGGATCAAGAGTCGTGTCAAGCAATCATGTAGAAGTCGGGGACAGAATCCGGTCGGCCATCCCGATGGATCTTCAGATCCGGGGCGCCCATCTGTACGACAGGACTCGGCGCTGGGTGACAAGGACGAATGGGAAGAAGCTCTTCGTAGAGAGTCCCATTCCTCCCGTCGAGGATGTCGAGCTCGCCGACATCGACCTCAGTAATCCCTTTCTCTATCGCCAAGGCCGCTGGCAGTCCTACTATGAGCGCCTGCGAAACGAGGCTCCGGTCCACTTTCAGCCCAACAGTGCGTTCGGGCCGTTCTGGTCAGTGACCCGACATGAAGACATCATCGCGGTCGATAAGAACCATGAGGTCTTCTCCGCCGAGCCGATGATAGTGATCGGGGCCCCGCCTCGTTTTCTCGATATTGAGATGTTCATCGCGATGGACCCACCGCGCCACGACGTGCAGCGAGCAGCTGTGCAGGGGGTGGTGGCGCCGAAGAACCTGCGCGAGATGGAGACGCTCATTCGGTCTCGGGTTCGCGAGGTACTAGACGACTTGCCGGTGAATCAGCCGTTCGATTGGGTCCAGGCTGTCTCGATCGAACTGACAGCTCGAATGCTCGCGACGCTCTTGGACTTCCCATACGAGGAACGTCACAAACTCGTGTACTGGTCAGATATTGCAACTTCGTTCGAGGAAGCGAACGGTGGTCCTGCGGACCTCGACGAGACGTTCGACGGAATGCGCGAGATGGCGAGCGGTCTGAGTTCTCTGTGGTACGACAAGAAGGCTCGGTTAGCAGAGGGGGAGGAACCCGGTTTCGACCTGGTCACCATGCTGCAGAGCAACGAGAACACCAAGGATCTGATCGACCGCCCGATGGAATTCATGGGCAACTTTGTGCTGTTGATCGTCGGAGGGAACGACACGACCCGGAACTCGATGAGTGGTGGCGTTCTGGCGCTGAACCGGTTCCCAGACCAGTTCGAAAAGCTCAAGTCCAACCCTGACCTGATCCCCAACATGGTCTCCGAGATAATCCGGTGGCAAACGCCGCTGGCCTACATGCGCCGAATCGCCAAGACTGACACTATCTTGAACGGTCAGTTCATCCGTAAGGGTGACAAGGTCGTGATGTGGTACGCCTCGGGCAACCGCGACGAGCGTGTGTTCGAGCGGCCCGATGACTTCATCATCGACCGGGCCAACGTCCGCAACCACATCTCCTTCGGGTTCGGCGTACACCGGTGCATGGGCAACCGACTGGCCGAAATGCAGCTGCGGATCCTCTGGGAAGAGCTGCTCCCCCGCTTCGAGAACATCGAGGTCGTCGGCGAACCCGAGTACGTGCAGTCCAACTTCGTGCGGGGTATCAGCAAGATGATGGTGCGCCTCACCCCGAAATCCGGCACATGACATCGCAGCGAGCCCTCATCATCGGTGCCAGCCATGCCGGAGCCCAACTCGCGGCGAGCCTACGGCAGGACGGGTGGAGCGGTGAGATCGTCCTCATCGGCGAGGAGCCCACGGTGCCCTACCAGCGCCCGCCACTGTCGAAGGCGTATCTCGCCGGGAAAACCACCCTCGACGAGATCACCATCCGCAGTTCGGACTTCTACTCCAAGCAGCGAATCCAGCTTCTCAACGCGCACGTGGAGGCGATCGACCGCTCGGCTGGGCACATCGTTATGAGCACCGGCGACACACTGACATACGACAAGCTCGCGCTGTGCACGGGAGCCCGCCCTCGTCAGCTCCGCGTTCCTGGGGCCGATCTCGCCGGGGTCCATTACCTTCGTACCGCCGCAGACGTCGAGTTGATCCGCACGTCCGCCGCCCCCGGGCGGCGGGTGGTGATCGTCGGGGGCGGCTACATCGGACTTGAGACGGCCGCCTCACTACGGGCACTGGGCCTGGAAGTCACCGTGCTCGAGGCGACCACTCGCGTCCTCGAGCGGGTCACTGCTCCCGACGTATCAACGTTCTTCGAGCGGATCCACCGAGAGGAGGGCATCGATATCCGAACGGGCGCCAAAGTCGCAGCATTAGTCGGAGACGATTGCGTCCGGGAGGTCACACTATCTACTGGCGAGTCGATTCCGACTGATCTGGTCATCGTGGGTATCGGTGTTGAACCGAGAACAGAACTCGCCGAGGCGGCGGGCTTGACCCTGAACGATGGTGTGGTGATCGACGAGCACGCCCGAACCAGTGACCCAGCCATCGTTGCCGCCGGAGACTGTGCCAGCAAGTACATCTCTCGATACGGTCGCCGAGTCCGGCTGGAGTGCGTACCCGCAGCAACCGATCAGGCGAAACTCGCCGCGGCTACCCTTTGCGGGAAGTCCAAGAGCGCAGTGTCGCTGCCCTGGTTCTGGTCAGATCAATACGATCTCAAGCTGCAGATCGCCGGTCTCAACACCGGTTACGACGAAGTCGTCCTCAGCGGTGACCCCACCCGAGACCGCGACTTCAGCTGCTTCTACCTCCGTGATGGCGAACTCCTTGCTGCAGACTGCATCAATCGTCCCCGTGATTTCATGCTCAGCAAACAGGTCATCACACAGCAGCGTCCTTTCGTCCGGACCGATTTCGCCCATACGGGTTCTCCCGATTCCTTGCGCAATGGGTAAGCCAGTCCCGAGCGAGACTCGCACGGTCAGCGGCGGAGCCTCGACGAACGGCGCTGACATCCCACTGGCGCAGCAAGAGAGCCCGGTTCGTGCCCGCCTGCCGTTCAGAAAGGAACTCTGATGACTCGCCAGACGCTCATCGAGAACTATCCACATCGGGTCGGGGGGCACTGCGGCTCAGCCGCGATGCGAGACCTCCTGCACTGGCAAGGCCTCGGCTGGGAAGAACCGCCCGATGAAGGTCTCGTCTTCACCCTCGGGGGGTCACTTGGCCTGTCCTACTTGCGCTCGAGCGACCTCTTCCCGCCGCTTTATCTGGTAGGGAGAGACTCCGATTTCGAAGTAAATCTCCCCCATCTACTGGGCGCACAGGTCCAAGTGCTCACGACCGACGATCCCCGAGAAGGATGGTCGTGGATTAGCCAGGAGGTCGATGCCGGAAGGCCAGCCCTGATATGGGGCGACATTGCAGAGTTGCCCTACCTGCGGGTTCGGCTCCAAATGAGTCGCCACGATATCGTGGTAATTGGTTACGACGAGGCGGAGAGGATCGCCTTCGTTGTTGACAACGACCGTGCCGAGGTCCAAAAGGTTCCGTTCGACGCTCTCGCTCGAGCACGGTCGTCGATGTCATTCCCACAACCGACACGTCACACCACGTACCGCATCGCCTGGCCGCATGAGTTACCAGACCTTGCGCAGGTTGCCGCAGCGGCTTTCCGTCAATCGGCAGCGAACATGCGCCACCCAACTCCGCCCGGAGTCGTCGATCTCACGACCGCGGTGAGCGGTTCCGAAGGCTTAGCAGCAGTCGCCCAGCTCGCCGCTGATGTCCGGACTTGGTCCCATCTACCGGCTGACGAACTCGAGATCCTCTTATTCAGCTTGAGCGCTTTCATCGAGAAGGCCGGCACCGGAGGTGGCCTGTTCCGAAAGCTGCTCGCTGACGGCTGCGCGGACGTGGCACGTTTGACCGGTGACCTCGCGACCGAAGATCTCGCCGTAGTCGCCAGACACTGTGCACAGACATGGACGGAAGCCGGAAGGGCCGCAAGCGAGCACGAGGTCGATGTACGTACTCGGCTGGAACGTGTGGCTTCGGCGGTTAGCCTCCTGCCCACGCTCGAGCTTCAACTGGCTGAAGCTCTGGAGTCAGCTTCGCGATCACTTGCAGCAGCCTGACGAATCGGGAAGTCCAAACTGGACGGTAGAAATTCCGGCCGCACTCAGACTGCAGCGGATGGCTCGCCGCAGCACGCACCGAAACGACCGGGCTCTAGGGTTGCCTCGCCACCTCCCCAGCGACCTCGGCGATCGAGCGGTCACACCCATCCGACAAGAAGAAGCCCCGATTTAGCGAGATCCGCCGGCGCCAGGGCGGTTCAGGCCGTGGCTGGATTCGGCCGGGATGGGTTCGCCTCCCTGCTTGCGGGCAGCAAGAAAATCATCAACGAGTTGCACGCATCCGTCGTGGTCGACGGTGCAGAGCCCAGTAAGGCGAGCGAACACGACGGGACCCAGGAGTTGAACGATCGCGAAGGTGGTGTCGACGTTGCCGAGCTGTGCTCGAACGTCAGGCTGTGTGAGGATGCGGTCAAAGGGCTGCCGGTATTCCTCGATGACTCGACTGCGCAGTGAGGTGATCGCGGCCGAATCGGCAGGATCGCTGCCGCCGACTGATCCGATTGACAGCCAAGCCAGAGTTGTAATGTTCAGCGGCGCCTGGTCAATCAGGTCAGCTTGGGCCGTGAGAAGCGCGATGAGTTGGTCGCGTACCGACCCACTGGTGGCAGAGACTTCGACGCGAGGCAACAGCCGCTCGAAGGACGCTGCAAGCAACTGGGCGGTGCCGCCGAAATGCCGATAGAGCGTGGCCCGCGCAACCTTTGATACTCGAGTGACCGCCTCGACGGTAACCGCCTCTACACCGCCAGTGCTCAGAAGATGCGTAGCAGCGTCGAGTAATCGTTTTCGTGAGCGCAGCAGTCGCGGATCGAGCTCGTCGTCGTCCGTAGCGGGCCGATCAGCACTCCAGTCGTTCACGCTCTCCCCCTTCGGCCGACGGTCACTTCTCGTCCAAGCTAACCTGTCCAGCCAGCCGGATACTGTGATACTACTTGTCTCGAAACAAGACCGACCATCTCACAGCAAGGGGCCGGCGATGAACTCGTCCCAACAGACCATCACCGAGTCATCCCGGTGGACCCGAGCCGAATGGTGGATGCTCACGGTGTCGTGCCTGGCCGTGGCGTTGGTGGTCGCGGCCATGGCCGCGCTGTATTCGGCATTACCGCAGATTGCGGTAGAGACTGGAGCGACGCAAGCCCAGCTGACCTGGATCGTCGATGGCTACACGCTGGTACTGGCGTGCCTGGTCCTGCCCGCTGGAGCGATCGGTGACCGCTACGGCAGACGGGCGGTTCTCGTAATAGGTCTGGTGATATTCACCTTGGCGTCCGCACTTCCCCTGCTGCTGTCTGACCCGGCGTGGTTGATCGCTGCGCGAGCGATTGCCGGGGCGGGCGCTGCACTGGTAATGCCCTCGACGCTCTCGATTCTGACTGCTGGTTTTGCCGCCGTTCATCGCGGCCGAGCAGTAGGTGTGTGGGCTGGAGTCGCCGGCTCCGGAGCAGTGATGGGCATCCTCGGCGCCGGGGTGTTGCTTGAGCGCTGGTCGTGGGTGTCGGTATTTGTCGGCCTGACTGCAGCGGGAGCGTTATTGGCCGCGCTGGCGTGCACGATCGCTGAGTCCAGCCAGCATGATCACCCTCCCGTGGACTGGGTGGGCGCGGCGGCAGCTGCAGTCGCGGTTGCGGGAATCGTATTCGCCACGATCGAGTTTCCAGCGCGGGGTTGGGCCGACCCGATCGTTCTCGCCAGCGCCGGGGCCGGCATGTTGGCGACAGCCTTTTTTATCCTGATTGAGCTGCGATCCTCGGCCCCCTTGTTGGATGTTCGGTTGTTCGCCAAGCGCGGCTTCAGCGCCGGCTCGTTGTCGGTGGCCATCCAATTCTTGGTCACTTTCGGGGTATTCCTACTCCTGGTGCAGTACCTGCAACTGATCCTGGGATATGGACCGCTGGCCTCGGCGTTGGGGTTGGTGCCGATGACGGTCCCCCTGATCGTGATCTCGGTGATCGCCCCCCGACTGTCACAGCGATTTGGGCTGCGAGTGATGACCGTCGCTGGCCTGGTGACCATCGCAGTTGGTCTGATGCTGGTGAGCAGGCTGACCGTCGATGCACGTTACCTCGACCTGCTTTGGCCGCTGGTGATCATGAGCGCAGGACTTGGACTATGCACAGCCCCGGCGACCTACGCCATCATCGCCGAAACTCCGGAGAGCAAACACGGGGTCGCCGCCGCAGTCAACGATGCGGCCCGCGAGATCGGCGCTGCGATGGGGATCGCGGTAGCCGGCAGTGTGCTGGCCGCCGGATACACCCGCCACATTCAACCCACCCTTCCCCAGCTGCCCGAACCTGCCCGTGGTCCGGTCGCCGATTCTCTGGCCGCCGCACTAGAGGTCGCCGCACAAGCCGGACCAATGGCGCAACCATTGGTCGACTCCGCCAAAGAAGCATTTGTGAACGGCAGCAGTCAGGCCACGCTTACGTTGGCAATCCTTACCGCCGGCGCCGCAGTCTTGCTAGCGTTCCTTGCCCCGGGCGCTGCTGGCTCACGCGACCACAAAACCATGGCCAGCTCAAAAGCACCGGCTCACCGGGCAGTGGCGGCGGATAAGTAGCCGATCCAGATTCAGACTGCATGGAGAATCTGCCCAAGCTCATCAAGAACCGCAGTTTCTGGTGCGCACGGCCGGGTTCGGCGCGGACGGCCTCCATACGAGCATCCGGTCGCGACTCCCCCGCCAGCTCTCGCTCACGAGCGTCATTCTGCTCGGCAGTCGACAACAACAGATGCGCCACCGCACTACCCGCTCAGACCACGCGGCAGCTTCGCCGCCAGTAACTCCGCCAAGCTTCCAACAGATTCTTCTACTGAGTCGACTTGCCCGCCAGGATGAGCAACCCTGGCCGCGCTGAAGGCGACAGACTTCTCTTCATATCCAGCTGTAGGCATCAAGGCAACGGTGGAGGGCACCGTGGTCGAGGTCGGCGGCCCTTACCTTCTCGACCAGCACGACCGCGATGAACTCCCCCGGCGCGGCACCCAGGAAAGCAGCGAGTCGCACACCTACCCGGCATTACCGCGGAGGATGTCGCCCAGCAATGACTGGTATCCACCGCGAGGCGGGGACAGGACGCATGTGATCCCCAGTCGCACCAGCCTGTCGATGACGTTCTCGTGGTCGTCCACCGCTAGCACGCCGTCATCCGCGAGCTTTCGAAAAGAGGGCGCGAGCGCGCTGGTAATGGTGTCGATGATCGGCGCAGTCTGAAGCACGAGGGCTTCGCCGATGATTCCCGGCTCGTCCGTGCGGACCTTACGGAACAAGGGGTGCTGCTCCACCCGCTCCAGGGCCCGCGCGCAAACGGAAAGCACATCGGGTGCGACAGTCGCGCTGTCGAGCCCGCGAATCACCTCGCTCAGCAGGCGCTCGATCTCGCGTTGCAGAAGGCTCGTCGCCGCGCGATCGACTGAACCAAGAATCCGGTACGCCGTTGTCCTCGATACCCGCGCCACCGCCGCGATGTCGGTCATCCGCGTCCGGCTGACCCCATGGCGCAAGAAGGCCGACAAGGTGGCGTCTAGGTACAGCTGCTGGTCGATTTCACGCCTCCTCGCAGTGGGGAACCACTCGCCTCAATTCTGGCAGGCAAACCGGGTGTACAGTGGGACGAAAGTATTTTACCGTCCCAAGTGGCCCGTCCAGACCGGAGGCCCCAAGTGTCAGAGCTCTACAACCCGTACGACCCCGCCGTCCAGGCAGACCCGTATCCGATTTATCAGGTGCTGCGCGAGGAGTCGCCGGTCTACTGGAACAAGGAACAAGAATTCTGGGCACTATCCCGGTTCGACGACATCTGGGCTGCCACGCAGGACCACCGGCGCTTCTCCTCTGCGAAGGGGATCGTCGTCGGCCAGGACCTCGCGGCAGGCATGGGCGACCTGATGCCGATGATGATCATGATGGACCCCCCACGGCACTCCGCTCTGCGAAAGCTCGTGTCCCGGGCCTTCACTCCCAGGCGGATCGCCGAAATGGAGGGCAGCATCCGGGCTACCGCGCGGGGACTCCTGGGGTCTTTCATCGAGCGAGGTGAGGTCGACTTCGTCCACGAGTACGCCGGCCCCCTGCCCACGATTGTCATGGCGGACATGCTCGGCATCCCGAACGAGGACCGGCAGCAGTTCCGGGATTGGTCCGACCGTCTCGTGCAGGTCAATCCCAACGATCCGGCCTCCGTCGAGGATGCGACGAACGCGGCCCTGGGGCTCTACGGTTACTTCACGCCGATGCTCGCCGCACGCCGCGCCAACCGCAAGGACGACCTCATGTCCGCCCTCCTGGACGCCGAGGTCGACGGCGAGACGCTCACCGAAGAGGAACTCCTCGGCTTCTGCTTCATGCTTCTCATCGCCGGCAACGAAACCACGACGAACCTCATCTCGAACACCGCCCAGATCCTGAGCGAACGCCCCGAAACGCTGCGAACGATCGCCGCGGAACACAGCCTGCTCCCTGCAGCTGTCGAGGAATTTCTCCGCCTTGAGTCCCCCGTCCAAGGCCTCGCCCGGACCGTGACCGAAGATGTCGAACTGCACGGTGAAACCATGCGAGCTGGCAGCAAGGTGATGCTGCTCTACGGGTCGGCGAACCGTGACGAGAGGGAGTACGCTGACCCGGAGTCATTCATTCTCGACCGGAAAACCGAGCGCGGTCTCGCCTTCGGTCACGGCCCCCACTTCTGTCTCGGTGCCGCGCTGGCCAGGCTCGAGTGCCGAGTCGCCTACGAGGAACTCCTGTCCTACGTACCCGACTTTGCACTTGCCGACGGCGCCGAGCGCCTCCTCTCAGGGCCCGTGAGGGGCTACAAGAAGCTGCCGATAACGTTCGAACCGACGTCCATCAGCGCCAGATGAGCCACGGTGGCGACAACCAACAAATAGCGCGTGCCAGCCGCGTTCAATCAGAGCTCACAATTCCATTCTTTGGCTGTTAAAGCGATGGCAGTACGCCGACTAGAGCGGTAACGCGGGCCGCTGACACTGGCCGCTGACCCTGGCCGCTG
>NZ_JAALEA010000029.1 GCF_014145145.1 Dietzia cercidiphylli | reverse complement strand
CACCCGCCCCCGGGCGCGGTCGGCGCCACGCGACCCCCTCCCGCCCGCTGGGCTCGCGGATCGCCCGCACCCTCGCCGCTCTGGCATCCGTGTTCTGCCTCCTGGTGACCGGCGTGGGCTGGTCGCTGTTCAACGGTCTGAGCTCCGACCTGTCCTCCGCCGGAGGTCTCGACGTGGGGGACGGCGGGCTCGACGGCGCCGTCGACATCCTCCTGGTGGGGACGGACAACCGCACCGACGCCCAGGGCAACGCGCTCAGCCAGGAGGAACTCGCCACCGTCCGGACCGGCGAGGACGAGGGCGAGAACACGGACACGATCCTGCTCATCCGGATCCCGGAGGACGGGAGCTCGGCCACCGCGATCTCGATCCCCCGGGACGTCTACGTGGAGACCCGGGACATCGGGGGCAGCAAGATCAACGGTGTCTACGCCGGATACAAGCAGACGTACCTCGACGAGGCCGTGGCGAACGACCCCGACGGTGCGCTCACCGAGCAGGACCAACGCGACGCCGTCCAGGCCGGTCGTAACGGGTTGATCAACACCGTCCGCGATCTCACCGGCGTGCAGGCCGACCACTACGCCGAGATCGGGTTGCTGGGATTCGTCCTGCTCACCGACGCCGTCGGTGGCGTGCCGGTGTGCCTGAACGAGGACGTCGACGAACCGCTGTCCGGCGCGAACTTCCGGGCCGGGGTCCAGACCGTGTCCGGCTCCGACGCCCTGAGCTTCGTGCGTCAGCGGCACGACCTGCCCGCGGGCGACCTCGACCGGATCGTCCGCCAGCAGGCGTTCATGTCCCAGCTGGTCAAGAAGACCCTGTCCGCCGGCACCCTCGCGGACCCGACGAAGCTCGGAGCGCTCGTCGACGCGGCCCGACGGTCGTTCGTCATCGACGAGAACTGGGACTTCGTGGACTTCGCGATGAAGCTCCAGGACATCAGCGGCGGGAACGTGCGGTTCGAGACCATCCCGGTCACGAGCATCGACTCCTTCACCGAATGGGGCGAGTCCATCGTCACCGTCGACCCCGACCAGGTCGCGGAGTTCGTCGGCGGATTCGCCAGTACCGACGACGTGGAGGAGGAACAGGAGCAGACCGGCACCCCGGGGGTGGACCCCGCCGCCGTGACCGTCTCGGTGGTCAACACCACCGCGATCGACGGTCTGGCGGCCCGGGTCTCCGGTTCCCTGTCCGAACTCGGGTATGCCGTCGGGGACCTGCTCACCGATCCGGCAGCGGCGTACACCTCCCACGTCGCCGCCGGTTCGGCCGACGACCCCTCGGCGTTCGCGGTCTCCGACGCGCTGGGCGGGTTGCCCGTCCAGGTGGATCCCGCGGTGCCCCCCGGGGCGGTCCGCGTGGTCCTGGCGGAGGACTACAGCGGTCCCACGGGGGACGCCTCCGCGACCGAGTCCTACTCCCCCGAGACCACCACCTACGCCCCGTTGCCACCGTCGATCGCGCAGCGTCCGACCTTCGACGCCGGTGGTTCGGACGTCCCCTGTGTGAACTGACCGAGCCGCACCCGACCGACCGTCCGGAGGACGACCCGTGAACACCGCCGCAGACACCGTGCTCCAGCCGCTCCTCGCAGCGGACCCGGGCGCGCCGCTGGTCACGCACTACGACCTCGGCGCACCGTCCCGGATCGAGCTGTCCGTGACCTCCACCGCCAACTGGGCCGCCAAGATCGCCGGGCTGCTGCGGGACGAGGTGAGCGTGGCCCCGGGTGACGTCGTGGTGTGCGACCTGCCGGCCCACTGGCTCACCGCCGGGGTGCTGCTGGGTGTCTGGTGGGCAGGGGCCGAGGTGCGGACCGGGCCGGCCGACGACGCCGTGGCGGTGATCACCACCGCCGACCGCCTGGAACGCCACCCGGCCGATGTCGAGACGCTCCTCATGACCACCGACCCGATGGGTCGCCCACTGGCAGCGGTCGGCGTGGACGTCCCCCCGGGCGTCATCGACCTGGCCGAGTCGTGCCGGATCCACCCGGACGCGTTCGTGCCGTCCGGGCAGGGTCCGCACGCCCTGGACGGGCAGTCGATCGAGCACCTGGCGGACCCGACGGTGTCGGGCCGCGCGCTCGTCGCCGGCCGCGAGCGGGACGACGTCGTGACCGTCCTCGCCCGGATCCTCGCCTCCGGGGGCTCCGCCGTCCTGGTCACCGGGGCGGACCCGGATGCGCCGGG
>NZ_JAALEA010000299.1 GCF_014145145.1 Dietzia cercidiphylli | reverse complement strand
GCGCTCGGCGGCCCATCGGGCGGCGGCGGCCGACCGGCCCTCCCGGCTCAGGTGCCGTGGCCTGCCGAGCCCGACGGGGCCGGCGACCTCGTCGAGTCCGTCGTCCCCTGTGAGGAGCTGTCCCGGGACCAGACGCTCGTCGTCGTCCGCAGGGGGCAGCAAATCACCCGCACCCAGATCGCCCGGGCGGATCCTCTTCTCCCACGGCACCCACTCCGGGGCCACCACCGAGTCGGGACCGGGGAGGAGCGAGATCTCGTCGACCGTCAGCTCGCCACCGGGGACCAGCGCCAGGACGCAGGCCCAGTACCACCCGCGGTATCCGGGGAGGTCCGAGGCGAACCGGTGCGTCGTGGTGAACGGCGCCTCGACCACGGACCCGCGGTGCTCTCCCACGCCGTCGGCCGCGAACTCCTCCACGGCGGCACGCGCCACGTCCACGCCCGAGGCCAGTCTCTCGCGCAGGGCCTCGTTGAAGCCCGAGGCCTGATCGGTGCTCACGGGGTCCGCCTCCTGATCCGTGCCTACCTCGGTGTTCACCCGACCCATTATGCGCGTCATCGCGACAGCGTCGCGGTCCGGCCCGTAGTACGGCATCCTTGACGCATGCGCAGCGTCCTCGGCACCCTCGGCCCTCTCGCGGTCTCCCTCTCACTCGTCGGCGCCGTCGCGGCGTGTACCGCGACCGGTTCCGACGACGCCGGGAGCGCCACGTCCCCCGGCGCCTCCCTCGCGTCGTCGAGCATGCCCTCCGGCTCCGGTTCCGGGTCCGGCGACGCGGCCGGCGGACAGGTGCCGGTGGGCCCGGCCGAGCCCCGGCCCGTACGGGGTTCGGTCGAGGTCGTCCGGACCCTGCCGCACGATCCTGAGTTGTTCACCCAGGGTCTGCAGGTGGTGGGCGACGAGATCTACGAGTCGACGGGTGAGTTCACCCGCTCGCAGGTGCAGCGCCGCCCGCTCGCCGGCGGCCCGCCCACCGTCTCCGTGCGGATGGCGGACGACGAGTTCGGCGAGGGCCTGGCCGTCACCCCGGACACCCTCTGGACCCTGACCTGGACCAACGGGATCGCCCACAACCGGGACCCCCGGACCCTCGAGGTGCGCTCCGAGGTGCCGTACGTGGGCGAGGGCTGGGGCCTGTGTCACGACGGCGAACGGCTGATCATGAGCAACGGCTCCGACCAGCTGACCTTCCGCGACCCCGTCACCTTCGAGCCCACCGGCACGGTCTCGGTGACCTCGGGGGGCACACCCGTGGTCCGGATCAACGAACTCGAGTGCGCGGACGGCACCGTCCTCGCCAACGTCTGGATGACGGACGAGGTCATCCGCATCGACCCCGCCACCGGCGCGGTCACCGCCATCTACGACGCCTCGGCGCTCGAGCGACCCCGGCCGGCCAGCCGGGAGGCGGTTCTCAACGGGATCGCCGCGCTCCCCGGTTCGGAGAACGTGCTGCTCACAGGGAAGTTGTGGCCGACGATGTACGAGGTGCGCCTCATTGGCTGACCGCTCCCCCGGGCCGACCCGTCGAGCCGCGGCCACCGTCGGCCGGGGCGTCCGGCGGGTCTTCCACGCCGACGGGGCCGACAGATCGGGCCTGTCGCAGCTGAGTTACGTCACCGTCGCCAACTTCGCGTGCGACGCGATCCTCGCCGTCGCCCTGGCCAACACGTTGTTCTTCTCCGCCGCCACCGCCGAGTCGCGGAGCAACGTGGCCCTGTACCTCCTCGTCACGGTCGCCCCGTTCGCGCTGATCGCCCCGGTGATCGGACCGGCCCTCGACCGGCTGCGGAGCGGGCGGCGCCTCACGGTGTCGTTGACCTTCACCCTGCGGGCGGTGCTCGCGGTGATCCTCGCGCTCAACTTCGACTCCTGGCTGCTGTATCCCCTCGCGCTGGGGATGCTCGTGCTGTCCAAGACCTTCGGCGTGGTCAAGGCGTCGATCACCCCGCACGTCCTGCCGCCGGCGCTCGACCTGGTCCGGACGAACTCCCGGCTGACGGTGCTCGGCCACGTGGGCGGGTCGTTGATCGCAGGGGCCCTCGCCGGAGCCGTGTCGTGGGTGTGGGGCTCCGACGCGGCCCTGTGGCTGCTCGCCGCGGTGGCGCTGGTGACGGCGTACATCGCGATGACCATCCCCGCACACGCCGAGGCCTCGCTCGACGAGGAGTCGGCGACCCTGCGCGTGGACCGGGGCCGCCCGCTCGTCAGCGGGCTCAAGGCCGTTCTCACCCGGCCGCTGGGCCGTCAGGTCCTGGCCAACCTCTGGGCCGTGTCGATGGTCCGGTTCATGACCGGCTTCCTCACCCTGTTCCTCGCGTTCGTGGCCAAGGCCCAGGAGAACGCCACCGCGGCGGAACAGGCCGGGATGCTCGCGATCGCCGGTGCGGCGGGAGGACTCGGCACCTTCGTGGGGAATGCCGTGGGCGCCCGTCTCCCCCTGGGCCGACCGGGCAGGATCACCACGACGGCGGCGGGCGCAGCGCTGTCGGCGGCGGTGGTCGCGGCGTTCCTCGGCAACATCTGGGCGGCGGCCCCCCTCGCACTGGTGGCGGCGGTGTGCAGCGCGCTCGGCAAGGTGGCGCTCGACGCGTCGATCCAGACGGACATCCCCGACTCCGCACGGTCCTCCGCGTTCGGCCGGTCCGAGACGGCGCTACAACTGGCGTGGGTCGCGGGCGGTGCGCTGGGGGTCCTCCTCCCGCCGGACTTCACTGTGGGCTTCAGCGTGATCTCGGTCGTGGGCGCCCTGCTGTTCGGCCAGTCGCTCCTGACCGCGCGCGGGTCCACCCTGGTACCGGGGCTCGGCGGCAACCGACCCAGGTTCCCCGGAGCGCCACGTGACCCCCGTGCATTCGGCGCGCGCCTGCTCGGCAGAATGGAGGAGTGAGCTCTTACAGCGATGCCCCCGCGTCCGGCACCCGCGTCCGCCCAGTCACCTGGGCGATCCTGGCGTGGGTGATCATCATGGTCGCCGCGATCGTCGGAGCGTGGCAGGGCTCCGCCTCACGTCACGGGGCGGTGCCGGCGATCACCGTCGCCACCGACCGCGACCACGTGGAGGTACTGCCGTTCGCCGCGACGGACCTCGACGGCACGAGCTACACCAACCCGGTGGGTGAGTTCACGGTCACCGGTGAACACACCCTCACGGTGCGGCTGCCGGTGGAACTGCGCCGCGCCACGCTCGACGTCTACGAGATCCGCGCGGACGGGTTCCGCGAATACACCCTCGAACCCGACGGCCCCGGCGAACTACTCATCCCGGTCACCCTCCCTGACGAGGGACGGATCGAAGGACTGGCGCTCCGCGCGGTCGCCCTGGTCTACGCGGCGGACGGCTCCGAGACGATCCTCAGCGGCGAGTGGTCCGTCGGGATCACCTACGCGGACTGAGCCGGCGGGTCACGCGTCCAGTTCGCGGGCGACGGCGCGGAGCACCGACGCCACGCGACCCGACACCTTGTGGTCGGGACGGTGGCCGCGCCGCAACTCGGGTTGGACGGTCGTCTCGAGGACCTTGATCATGTCCTCGACCATCCCGTGCAGCTCATCGGGCGAGTGCCGTGGGCCGCCGCGGGGGGCACGGTCCTGCACGACGGTGGGCTCCTCGTGGACGACCACCCGCAGAGCCTGAGGGCCACGCCGACCGGAGACCATGTCGAACTCCACGCGCTGGCGGGGCCGTAGCGTGTCCACCCCGTCGGGGAGCGCGTCCGACCGGACGTAGACGTCCTCCCCGCCCTCGTGGGACAGGAAACCGAAACCCTTCTCCGCGTCGTACCACTTGACCCTGCCACTGGGCACCGCGAACCACCTCTCCACACGATCGCGCACACGTGCGACCGACATCCACCACGAATGACTCGAGACTACCCTCGCCGAGGCGGTGGCCCGGCGCCCCCGCCGGGCCGGTAGCCTCCCCCGTGTGACCTCCGACGCCCGACCCCCAGCCGACGACCCCGACCCCTGGGCACCCCACGCGGCCGAGCCCGCCCCGGTCCGGCCCAGACGCCGCGGCCTGTTCATCGCGGCGCTGGTCGTCTTCGCCGTCGGTGTGGTGTTCACCGTCCTCGCCGCACTGACCCCGTTCGTCCTGGATCGGGACGCGCCGACCTTCCTGTACCTCGGCGCGATGGTGTTCACCCCGGTCGGGTTCCTCCTGGGGCTGCTGTACGCGATTCTCGGCTCCCGGCCGCCCAGGGTGTGACGGAACCCACCCTCTGGCGAAGTTCCAGGTAACAAGCCGATAACGTCACCTCCCGCCCTCCTGTGTGACCTGGTTTTATCTCAGAATGGTGACGATCCGGCATCAAGCCGCTACTGTTCGGGGCAGACTCGTCAGCGAGTTGGCATCGGACGCACCACCGAACCCCGCCCTGCGGCCGATGCGACATTGACCGTTACCGGGCGGGGACGGGGGACCCGATCAGGGCCCACCTCGGGCCGGCGACCACAGGTCGCCTTGGGGTCAAGCCGCCGCAGGCGGCCGGGCGCACCCGTCCGAACCCGACAGCTCACCCCGTAGGCACAGAGTGAAAAGGACTGACGCGTATATGACCTCGAACACCGGACGCCACCGCGCTGCCGCCACCGCCTCCGCGCCCAGGACGGCGGTGAAGGTCGTCCTCGCGGGCACCGCGTTCTCCGCCGCGGGGCTCGCCCTCGCCCCGGCCGCCAACGCGGCCCCGGACTCCGACT
>NZ_JAALEA010000298.1 GCF_014145145.1 Dietzia cercidiphylli | reverse complement strand
GACGGGCCCGCCCGCCGCGCCGGTCGAGCGGTACATGATCCGCTGGGCGTCGGCGGACAGGGCACCGCCCGCGACGAGGTCCGGGACGCTCGGCGTGATGACCATGGGCTCGCTGCGGATCACCGTGCCGGGAATCGCGGGCAGCTGCGCCGGTGGGGTGTAGAACGCCGTCCGGTCCGGGGCGTTGGACGAACCGTGGTCGGACGAACCCTGCGCGGCGGCCTCCGGGGCCGCGCCGGTCGCGAGAGCCGGAGCCAGGGCCACGACCAGTCCGAGCGCGAGCGCCCCGGCGAGAGGGGAGAGGCCGCGGGTGGCGGCCCGGTCCGGTGACGGTGATCTCACGTGTTCTCCAGTATCGGTGCTGGCGGAACGACTCTGCGCGCATGCCGCGGTGGACAAAACTATAACGTGTGTCCGTTCTACTGGTGGGGCACGTCACTTCCGGGCCGGACGTCAGGGTTCGGTGCACCGGTGTCGAATCGGTGGCCGGTGTCGGAGGGCGCTGTTACCGTGACGCCGTGCAGAACGACGTGCTCATGTGTTGGCGATGCGAACCCCGGTGGATCCGCGCCGCTCACCTCGCCCACCCCGCCTCGGCGTAGGACGCGCGTCACGGACCCACCGGGAACGGGTGGGCCGATCATCAGTCGGGAGCACGGTCCACACCGGACCACGGTTCGGCCCGGAGAGGACCACGGCCGAGACCGGCCCATCCCGACCTGATCGAGGAGAACGTCCAGGTGACCGCAAGTCCCCGAACCATCCACCTACCGCTGTCGGAATCGGACGTCCTGGTGAGCGCGCGCTCGCTGGCGGAGTACACCGACATGTTCAGCCTCGACGACGCGGACCTGGGTGGGCGGATCGTCGACTGCCCGGGCGGGGCGGCCAGCGCGGTGGCGGAGATCTGCGCGGCGGGCGGGGACGCGATCGCGGTGGATCCGCAGTACGCGCTCGGTGGCGGCGACCTGCGGGAACGGGTCCTGGCGGACCTGGATCGATCCCTGGCCCACTTCCACTCCCGGGACCTCGACTACGACTGGGACGTCCGGGGCGGCGTGGTCGGTCACGAATCCGTCCGCCGGACCGCGGCGGAGTCGATGCTCGCCGACCTCGAGGTCGCGCCCGGGAGGTACGTCGCCGGCGCTCTCCCGGATCTACCCCTGGCCTCCGACTCGGCCGACCTCGTCCTGTGCTCCCACCTTCTGTTCACCTACGCGGACCGGATGAGCACGGCCGACCATGTCGACGCGATCGTCGAGATGGCGAGGGTCGCCCCGGAGGTCCGCATCTACCCGCTGGTCGACCATTCGGGCACTCCCCTGCCCGAGCTGGTCCGCAGCGTGATCGCCAGGCTCAAGAAGGAACGGCTGACCAGTCGTATCGAGCCCGTCGTCCGGCCGTTCCAGCTGGCGGCCACCACGCGGTTGGTGGTGGAGCGGACCACCAACCGGCGGCCCTGACGCCGGGTCCGTGCTCAGCCGGGCGTGAGGCGCAGGACCTGCTGCCCGGTGAACGGTGAGGTCTCGACGCTGGTGAGCAGGGGCTGCGGCCCGCCCACCTCGAGGGCCTGGCCGGGCTGGAACACGGTGCCCGAGCCCAGCGAGTACGCGACCAGGTCGCACATCTGCCCGTAGAGGGCGCCCGGGGGCCCGGCGACGTCGAGCCGTTCCATGTCCAGTCGGCCGAAGCGCCCGAGCCCGCTGGTGTAGACGCACGAGGTGGTCTCGGACTGCATGCCCGACCGCACCCCGACGAGGGCGGGCACCGGGAGCGGGTTGCCGGCGACGAGATCGCGGTAGGGGCCGGCCGGCAGGGTGGTGGCCGCGCCGCCCACGCTCACCGCGATCGCGCCGGGCAGGGCGGTCAGGGCGGCGGTCACCGTGGCCACCGCGAGTTCGCACCGGAGCGTCTCGAGCCTGGGGTCCAGGTACTCGGGTTCGCCCGGTTCGCCGTCGTCGCCTGTCGGGCCGAGGCGGAAGGCGGCCACGACGACCTGGGAGCGATGCGTGTCCACCACGCTCTGGCCGCCGTTCCAGATGGCTAGGTTCTCGGTGTAGCGGGACGCCTCGCCGTCGGCCACGGGGAGGTCGAGCGGGGTGGTGACGACCGTGACGTCCTCGACCGACACGCCGGTCGCGGGATCGTCGTCCGTCCCGGGATCGACCTCGTAGGAGCCCTCGAAGATCTCGGCGAGGAGGTCGCCGACCTCGGCGTGGCCTGGTGCGGGACGGTCGAGCAGGACGATCGCGACCGGGGTGCTCTTCCAGGACAGGTCCTCGCCGGTGCGCGGATCCACGGTGGGCTGTTCCGCAGAGGGCTGTTCCGCGGCGGGCTGGTCGGGCTGCGGCGACTCGCTCATGCCCCGAGGCTAGCGGGTCAGTTGAGCAGGAAGTCGATCACCAGGCGCTCGAACTTGTCCTTCTGTTCGATCATCGCCCAGTGCCCGCAGCGCGAGAAGGCGTGGAGCTCGGCGCGGGGGAGCTGCCGGAACGCGAAGTGCGCCTGCTCGTAGGGCAGCATGCGGTCGTCGCGGCCCCAGATGAGCAGCGTCTCCTGGCGGATCTGGGAGGCCCGTGCGTAGAGCGGCGTGTAGGCGTTCTCGGGCTTGAGGATCGATCCGAAGATCGCGTACATCCGCTCGACGGCCCCCGGGGCGGTGGCGGCTTCGGTCCGCGCGCGGATCAGCTCGTCGGAGACGACCTTCTTGTTGCCCACCATCGTGTCGACCCAGGCGGCCATGGACTCGTCGGAGGGCGAGGCCAGGAAGTCGAACAGGCGCCGCGAGCCCTCGCTGGGCTCGGGCGTGAACAGCGGCGCGGCCAGTCCACCGGGGCCCATGAGCGCCATTTTGCGGACGCGGCCGGGGTAGGCCAGGGCGGTCTCGCAGGCGACGTTGCCGCCCATCGAGTTGCCGATGATGTCGACCTTCTCGATGCCCTTGGCCTCACAGAACGCGTCGATCGCCTCGGCGGCGATCAGGGGGTAGGCCTTCTCCCACTCCAGGTCCGAGCTCCTGCCGAAGCCCGGCATGTCCAGCAGGATCGTGTGGAATCGCTCGGCGAAGACGGGGAAGTTGCCGGAGAAGTTGGACCACGCGGTGACGCCCGGGCCGGAACCGTGGAGGAACAGGACCGGGACCGTGCTCTCCGGCTCGGTCACGCTCTGCTCCCCCGCCTCGTGGAAGTGCAGCTCGAAGCGGCCGGCGGTGAGGGTCCTGCTGGTGGACTCGAAGTCGAGAGAGCTCATGGGAGTCACGATACTAGAACACGTTCTAGAGTCGGGCGCCTCGGCCGAAATGCGGGCGGCGTCGAAATTAAGTCAGCCGCGCGGGGAGTCCCTGAACATCCCCGCGCGGCGATGGCGAGGACTCTACTCGGAAATTCTCATGTGACAAGTAGGTAACGATTGTGGATTACGTCACATCGTTGATGTGGCGTCGACCGGCTCCTGCCGCGCCCGATGTGGAACGGCATGGTGACGGCGTGTCCAACTGCGGGATTCTGCTCAGCCCATCACCCGGTTCAGGAACGCGGTGGCGTCCGGCGTCGCCGCATAGACCGTCCCGCTGTGGTCCCTGTCCGGATAGACGTGCAACTCGAGTGGCTGGCGGTTCAGGGTCATCTCCGCCGCGAGGGACAGCGCGGAGGGCGCGGGCACGTCCAGGTCGAGCAGGCCCTGGCCCAGGAAGACCGGGCGGTCGTACCCGGTGGCCGGGGTCCCCATGTACCGCTGGAGATGGCCGAAGACGTCCGGGATGTCCCTGACCGGCCGGGTGAGCGCCTGGGAGATCTGGAAATCGCCCACCGCCGCGCGCATGTCCTCGTAACAGAGCTGTTCGGCGGAGTCGACCATCTCACGGCCCCGCGGGGTGAGGAACTGGTCGAGCTCGAACTCGGGGTGCTGGTCACGCAGGCCGGCGAGGATGTAGAAGGCGTAGAGGTTGAGGCCGGTGGGCAGCGACACCGGGGGGAAGCCCGGCCCGCCCCACTGGAAGAGGTGCTCGAGGTTGGCCGGCGCGCCGGTGGCCACGACGCCCCGGAAGTCCAGCCCCGAGGGCGCCCCCAGCTCGGTGGCCCGGGTGGCGGTGACCAGCGCGGCCCCCGCTCCCTGCGACTGGC
>NZ_JAALEA010000297.1 GCF_014145145.1 Dietzia cercidiphylli | reverse complement strand
CCCGCCCGTCCCCGAACCCGCGCCCCCCGAGCCGGCACCGCCCGAGGCCGTCCCGCCGGGCGATCCGATGGTCGCGGCCGCACGGGTGGCCCTACCCCGGCTGGAGATCAAGGGCCGCGCACCCAAGACGGGATACGACCGTGACCTGTTCGGACAGGCGTGGTCCGACGACGTCTCCGTGGAGTTCGGACGCAACGGGTGCGACACGCGCAACGACATCCTGCGGCGCGACCTGCAGGACATCACGGTGCGACCGGGGACCCGGGACTGTGTGGTGCTCACCGGGGTCCTGTACGGGCCGTACACCGGGGAGCGGATCGAGTTCGTGCGGGGTCAGGACACCTCGTCCGCGGTTCAGATCGACCACGTGGTGGCCCTGTCGGACGCGTGGCAGAAGGGCGCCCAGCAGCTCACCCCCGACCAGCGGCGCGACTTCGCCAACGATCCGCTCAACCTCTTGGCGGTGGCGGGGCACGCCAATCAGAGCAAGAGCGACGGTGACGCGGCCACCTGGCTCCCCCCGCGCCGGGAATTCCGCTGTCCCCTGATCTCGCGGCAGATCCTGGTCAAGGAGCGCTACGGACTCTGGGTGACCCCGGCCGAGCACGAGGCCATGGAGCGGGTGCTGGCCGGCTGCGGTTGACCCTGCTGGCCCTACTGGAACTGCTGGCCCTACTGGACCGGGTCAGAAATCGAAGAGGCCACCGTCGAAGAAGCCGCCGCCGCCTCCGCCGTCGCCGCCGAACAGGCCGCCGTCGAAGAACCCGCCGCCGTCGCCGCCGCCGCCGTCGCCGCCCATGAGCCCGCCGTCGAAGAAGCCGTCGCCTCCCTCGCCTCCGCCCATGTCGCCGCCGCCCATGTCGCTGACGTCCGCGCCACCCTCGCCGACCCCGGCCGCGAAGTCCTCGCCGGAGTAGCCGACGCCCGCCATTCCGGCGAACATCATGTTGAACATCATCATCGAGCCCATCATCCACATGCCCGTGGCCAGGGCGGAGGCCCACCACGGCTCCGAGTACCAACCGGCGGGCACAGGCCGTCCGGCCACCACACCACCCGGGTAGTAGTGCGGGGTCTTGTCGCTCGGCTCGGTCGCCGCGGTCATCGTGCGGCCGTCGACCTCGACGGTCCGGTCCTCGGTCACCCGGCCGGCACGTTCCTGGCCGTCGGTCGTGGGCAGCTCCGGACCGGGGTCCAGGCCCATCGCCGATCTGGCGGCCCGGATGTAGTAGAGCCCCTCGATCGCGGTGTCCTTGGCCAACCGCGCCTGGACCGGTGTGCGGGCGTTCTCGAGCTCCGTCACGGCCGCGGTGTAGCGCTCGGACGCATCGGCCATCGCCTGCTTGGAGGCCTCGTCGGTGCCGTCGAGGTTGAACACCTGGCCACCGAGTCGCTCGACCCAGCGCGCGGCCTCGGCGCGATGGTCCTCGAGATGGCGGTTGTCGTGCGCCTGCAGCTGCGTCTGGCCCTTGTTCTGGCTGCGGGAGACCACGGCGACGGCCACCGCGATCACTGCGGCGATGAGGAGGAATTCCACGGGTCGACCTTTCTCGGTACTACCACCCGAGCGTACCGAGATTGTGCCCTGCCGGTCAGCGGCCGCCGGGCTCGGTGTGCGCCGCCCTGTCGAGCCCCAGTTCCGCCAGTACGGGCCCGGTGTCCGCACCGTGGGGGCGGGGACCGAACCGCACGGATCCCGGGGTGTCGGAGAGCTTGATCGGGATGCCGACACTGCGGTACCCGTCGCGCTCGACGACCATGTCGCGATGCAGTACCTGGGGCATGGACAGCGCCTCACCCACGTGGTTCACCGCCCCCGAGGGCACTCCCGCCTCACGCAGGCGTTCCGCCAGCTCGTCCCGACGGATATCGCCGACGAGTCCACCGAGGACCGCCCGCAGCGCCGGCGAGTTCTCCAGGCGGTCCGGATTCGTGAGGAACCGGGGATCGTCGACCAGCTCGGGAGCGTCCAGCGCGAGGGCGAGGGCGCGGAACTGCCGGTCGTTGCCGGCGCCGATGAAGAAGGGCCCGTCGGAGCAGGTGAAGGTCTCGTACGGGCAGATGGTCGGGTGCGCGACTCCGGTCCGGACGGGCGGTTCGCCGGTCGCGAACCACGTGCCCGCGTGGGGGTGCAGGATCGACACCGCGTTGTCGAGCAACGCGAGGTCCACCAGCTGTCCGCGACCTGTGGTGGCCCGCACGTGCAGGGCCATCAGGATGCCGTTCATCGCGTTGAGACTGGTGACGATATCCACCAGTGGGATCCCGATCCGCATCGCTGCCCCGTCGGGCTCGCCGTTGATGCTCATCAGGCCCGAGAGTCCCTGCAGGACGGCGTCGTACCCCGGTGCGCCACCGAGGGGCCCGTCGACGCCGTACCCGGTGATGCGGCAGTGGATCAGGCGCGGGAAGCGCTCGGCGAGCTCGTCGTCGCCGAATCCCCACTTCTCGAGGGTGCCGGCCCTGAAGTTCTCGATCACCACGTCCGCGCCCTCGAGCATCCTGCCGAGCAGTGCCTGCCCCTCCTGGTCGCGCAGATCGATGCAGATGTTCCGCTTGTTGCGGTTGAGCCCGTCGAAGTACGCGCTGTGGTCGTCCCGCACGAAGGGTGGCCCCCAGCCGCGGGTCTCGTCCCCGCCCGG
The DNA here is from genome assembly GCF_014145145.1 of Dietzia cercidiphylli. GTDB lineage: Bacteria > Actinomycetota > Actinomycetes > Mycobacteriales > Mycobacteriaceae > Dietzia > Dietzia natronolimnaea. The sequence goes on along the minus strand of NZ_JAALEA010000297.1, from coordinate 150 downwards.
CGGTTCGACCTTGATCACGTCGGCGCCGTGGTCGGCCAGCATCTGGCCGCACAACGGTCCGGCGAGGACCCGGGCCAGATCCACGACGCGGATGTCGGTGAGGGCACCGGTCCGGGGGGGCTCGGTCGGGTGCGGCTCGGTCGGGTGCGG
>NZ_JAALEA010000296.1 GCF_014145145.1 Dietzia cercidiphylli | reverse complement strand
CGGCGACGGCAAGGGGATCATGACCCAGGTCGGCGTGCTGGAGGACAAGGTGCTGGTGGAGCACTTCGTCACCACCGAGTCCGCGCGCTCCATGGTGGGCAACGTCTACCTCGGCCGCGTCCAGAACGTGCTCCCGAGCATGGAGGCCGCGTTCGTCGACATCGGCCGCGGTCGCAACGGCGTCCTGTACGCCGGTGAGGTCAACTGGGAGGCCGCCGGACTCGGCGGTAAGGCCCGGCGGATCGAACAGGCGCTCAGGCCCGGCGACATGGTCCTGGTGCAGGTCACCAAGGATCCCATCGGCCAGAAGGGCGCCCGCCTGACCACGCAGATCTCGCTGGCCGGTCGATTCCTCGTGTACGTGCCCGACGGCAACTCCACCGGCATCTCCCGCAAGCTGCCCGACACCGAGCGGCGTCGACTCAAGGCGATCCTCAAGGACGTCGTCCCCGAGGGCTCGGGCGTGATCATCCGGACCGCGGCCGAGGGGGTCAGCGAGGAGGAGATCGGCCGGGACGTCGAACGACTGGCCGCCCAGTGGGCAGAGATCGCCGAGGCCTCCGCGAAGCGGACCTCCGCGGGTGCCGGCACACCGATCGCCCTGTACGAGGAGCCCGACCTGCTGGTCAAGGTGGTGCGCGACCTGTTCAACGAGGACTTCTCGTCGCTGGTGATCCAGGGCGACACCTCGTGGGACACCGTGCACGACTACGTCTCGAGGGTCGCACCGGAGATGACCGAGCGGCTCGAGCGGTACGACAACCCCGACGTCGACGTGTTCGCCACCCACCGCGTGGACGAGCAACTGGCCAAGGCGCTCGACCGCAAGGTGTGGCTGCCCTCCGGTGGCTCGCTCGTGATCGACCGCACCGAGGCCATGACGGTCATCGACGTCAACACCGGCAAGTACACCGGCTCGGGTGGCAACCTCGAGGAGACCGTCACCAAGAACAACCTCGAGGCGGCCGAGGAGATCGTCCGCCAGCTGCGCCTGCGCGACGTGGGCGGGATGGTGATCATCGACTTCATCGACATGGTGCTCGAGGCCAACCGCGACCTCGTGCTGCGGCGGCTCACCGAGGCACTGGGGCGCGACCGCACCCGTCACCAGGTCTCCGAGGTCACCTCGCTGGGGCTGGTCCAGCTCACCCGCAAGAAGCTGGGCACGGGTCTCGTCGAGGCGTTCTCCACGCCCTGCGAGCACTGCCAGGGCCGTGGCCTGATCGTGCACGCCGACCCCGTCCACACCGAGTCGCACAACGCCGACGAGCCCGGCTCCCGCCGCGGCCGCAAGCGCGGCGGCAAGGGATCGGACTCGGATCAGTCCGACTCCCAGGCCTCCTCGTCGTCCGCGCCCAGGCAGGCGCCCAGGAAGGACGGGCCCGCGCCGGCCGCGCACCCCGCCGCGCTC
>NZ_JAALEA010000295.1 GCF_014145145.1 Dietzia cercidiphylli | reverse complement strand
GGGGACGCGGGGCCGGGCCCGGAGGAGGGGGCGGCTCCGCCGCCGGTCGACCCGTCGGCCCCGCTGGCCGTGCGGATGAGGCCGCGCACGCTGGACGAGGTGGTCGGACAGCAGCACCTGCTCCGCGCCAACTCGCCGTTGCGACGACTCGTCGAGGGCCGGGGAGGGTCCTCGGTGATCCTCTACGGGCCGCCCGGGACGGGCAAGACGACGCTGGCCAACCTCGTGGCCACCTCGTCCGGTCGGCACTTCGTGGCGCTGTCCGCCCTGAGCGCCGGGGTCAAGGACGTCCGTGCGGTGATCGAGGACGCGCGGACACGCCAGATCCACGGCCGGCGCACAGTGTTGTTCATCGACGAGGTCCACAGGTTCTCCAAGAGCCAGCAGGACGCGCTCCTCGCCGCGGTGGAGAACGGCATCGTGCTCCTGGTGGCCGCGACCACGGAGAACCCGCACTTCTCGGTGATCGCCCCGCTGCTGAGCCGTTCTCTCATCGCCGAACTGCAGGGGCTGGACCAGGCGGGGGTCGCCACGGTGATCCGGCGCGCCGTGGCGGATGAGCGGGGTTACGCGGGGGCGCTCGAGGTGACCGACGCCGCGGTGGAGGACATCGTCCGGCTCTCCGGCGGGGACGCCCGCCGGAGCCTGACGATCCTGGAGGCCGCCGCGGGAGCCGCCGAGGACGACGTGGTGACCCCGGAGACGGTCGAGCTGAGCCTGGACGCGGCCCCGGTCCGTTATGACCGGGACGGGGATCAGCACTATGACGTCACGAGCGCGTTCATCAAGTCGATCCGCGGGTCGGACGCCGACGCGGCCCTGCACTACCTCGCGCGGATGTTGGTGGCGGGGGAGGACCCCCGGTTCATCGCGCGGCGCCTGGTGGTGCACGCGAGCGAGGACATCGGGATGGCGGATCCCACCGCACTGCTCGCCGCCTCCGCCGCGGCGGAGGTCGTGCAGAAGGTGGGGCTGCCCGAATGCCGACTCGCCCTGGCCCAGGCCACCATCCATCTGGCGACCGCGCCCAAGTCCAACGCGGTGATCTCCGCGATCGACGCGGCGATGGCGGATGTCCGCGCCGGGGGAGTCGGTGAGGTCCCCCGGCACCTCCGGGACGGCCACTACGCCGGGGCCAAGGGGCTGGGCAACGGAGTCGGCTACCTCTACGCGCACCAGTCCCCGGCCGGGGTGGTCACACAGCAGTACCCTCCCGACGAGCTCGTGGGTCGGGACTACTACGCGCCCGCCGGCCACGGACACGAACGAGAACTGGCCGCCAGGCTGACCCGGCTGCGAACGATTGTCCGGGGGAAGACCTAGCCGCCCCCGCCCGGATATGTGAAACTCATGAGGCCTGTATGAACACGAGCAACATCCAGGTATCCATGGACGCAAGCACTCTCGGAGGAATCATGAGCGGAATCGCCAGCATCTTCTCGACCCTGGTCGGCGTGGCCACCTCGGTCGGCGTGTGGGGGACCGGCGCGCACAGCCTGGGGCTGCTTCCCCAGGAGGCGTTCATCACCGCGGCCAACTTCGGCATCATCCTGCCCCCGATGCCGCGCTGACACACCACCTCTTCTCGAGCCGGTCCACGGGCACGGGCCCCGCACGCGGGGTCCGTGCCCGTGTCGTCTGCGGGCTCCCGCGGTCCGTTCCTCGATCCCCGGGGGCGCGCCGGTAGGCTGGGCAGTCGTCCGACCACCTCCGTAGACCACCAGTGAGGCCCCCTGTGCAGACCCATGAGATCCGGCGCCGATTCCTCGACCACTTCGTCAGGGCCGGTCACGCCGAGGTCCCCAGCGCATCACTGGTCCTGGACGACCCGAACCTGTTGTTCGTCAACGCCGGGATGGTCCCCTTCAAGCCCTACTTCCTCGGCCAGGAGACCCCGGAGCACGCCACCGCGACCTCCATCCAGAAGTGCGTGCGCACCCTCGACATCGAGGAGGTGGGCATCACCACGCGCCACAACACCTTCTTCCAGATGGCGGGTAACTTCTCGTTCGGCGACTACTTCAAGGAGGGGGCGATCCGCCAGGCGTGGTCGCTGCTCACCTCGTCCCTGGACGACGGGGGTTTCGGTATCGACCCGGGGCTGCTGTGGGTCACCGTGTATCTCGACGACGACGAGGCCTACGGCATCTGGCGCGACGTGGTCGGCATCCCCGAGGGTCGCATCCAACGCCGCGGCATGGCGGACAACTACTGGTCCATGGGCGTCCCCGGGCCCTGCGGTCCGTGCTCTGAGATCTTCTACGATCGCGGACCGGAGTACGGGGTCGAGGGCGGACCGGAGGCGGACGAGGACCGCTACATCGAGATCTGGAACCTCGTGTTCATGCAGAACGAGCGCGGTGAGGGCACCGGCAAGGACGCGTTCGAGATCCTGGGCCCGCTACCCAAGCAGAACATCGACACCGGGATGGGGATCGAGCGCGTCGCGTTCCTGCTCCAGGGCGTCGAGAACGTCTACGAGACCGATCTGCTCCGCCCGGTGATCGACACCGCCGAGCGGCTCTCCGGCACCAGGTACGGGGTGGACAACGCCTCCGACGTCCGCTTCCGGGTGATCGCGGACCACGCGCGGACGGCGTACATGCTCATCTCCGACGGCGTGACCCCCGGCAACGAGGGGCGCGGGTACATCCTGAGGCGGCTGCTTCGGCGCATCGTCCGGTCCGTCCGACTCCTGGGCGCGACCGGTGACACGATGGCCGAGCTCATGGCCACCGTGAAGGAGGCGATCGGCCCGTCCTTCCCCGAGACGATCGCCGGCTACGAGCGCATCGAGCGCATCGCCGTGGCCGAGGAGGTCGCCTTCCTCAAGACCCTCGAGTCGGGAACCCAACTCTTCGAGCGTGCCGCCGAGGACGCCAGGGCCTCCGGCGCGGCGGTGCTCACCGGCCGCCAGGCGTTCGCCCTGCACGACACGCACGGTTTCCCGATCGACCTCACCCTCGAGATGGCCTCCGAGGCCGGACTGCAGGTCGACGAGGAGGGCTTCCGCTCCCTCATGTCCGAGCAGCGCGCCAGGGCCAAGGCCGACTCGCGGTCCAAGAAGCACGCCCACGCCGACCTGTCGGTGTACCGCGACTTCCTCGACGCCGGTGAGACCGTCTTCACCGGCTTCACCGAACTCACCGACGAGTCCACCCTCCTGGGCATCGTCTCCGGCGGAGAGGCCGTCCACGTCGCGCGCGAGGGAGACGCGGTGGAGTTCGTGCTCGACCGCACACCGTTCTACGCCGAGTCCGGTGGCCAGCTCGGTGACCGCGGGATGATCTCCACCGCTGGTTTCCAGATGCAGGTCGACGACGTGCAGAAGATCGGGAAGAAGCTCTGGATCCACAAGGGCGTCCTCACGGGCGGCGAGGTCGAGGCCGGCCAGCTCGTCACCGCGGCCGTCGACCCGGAGTGGCGCAAGGGGGCCACTCAGGGCCACTCGGCCACCCACCTCGTGCACGCCGCACTTCGTCAGATCCTCGGACCGGAGGCCGTCCAGGCCGGCTCGCTCAACAAGCCGGGGTACATGCGGTTCGACTTCAACTGGTCGGGTTCCATCCCGGCGGACGTCCTCGCGCAGGTCGAGGAGATCACCAACGCCGCCGTCGACGCCGACTACGGCGTGAACACGATCGAGACCAGCCTCGACGAGGCCCGGCGGATGGGCGCGATGGCGTTGTTCGGGGAGAACTACGGGTCGTTGGTCCGGGTGGTGGAGATCGGCGGACCGTTCTCGATGGAACTGTGCGGAGGCACCCACGTGTCCAGTTCCGCGCAGATCGGCCCGGTGAGTCTGCTGGGCGAGGCCTCGGTCGGATCGGGTATCCGGCGCGTGGAGGCGTACGTCGGGATGGACGCCTACCGGCACCAGGCCCGTGAGCGCGCTCTCGTGTCGGGCCTGGCCACCTCGCTCAAGGCGCCCGCCGACGAACTGCCCGACCGGGTGGCCGCGCTGACCGCGAAGCTGCGGGAGGCTGAGAAGGCACTGGAGTCGATGCGTGCCGCCCAGCTCGCCTCGCGGGCCGGGGACCTGCTCTCGGCGGCCGAGGACCTCGACGGGATCCGGGTGCTCGCCCACGACGTCCCGGGGGGAGCGGCGGGCGACCTGCGTACCCTCGCGTCCGACCTCAAGGGCCGACTCGGTGGGGATGCCGGTGTCATCTTCCTCACCGCCGGGGGCTCGGAGAAGGTGCCGTTCGTCATCGCGGTGAGCCCCGCCGCCCAGGAGCGCGGCCTCCGCGCGGGCGATCTGGTCAGGGCCATCTCGCCGGCGCTCGGGGCGAGGGGCGGCGGCAAGCCGGACATGGCGCAGGG
>NZ_JAALEA010000294.1 GCF_014145145.1 Dietzia cercidiphylli | reverse complement strand
ACGTCCTGGCCTACCTCGGGATGGGGACGCCGTATGTGCTCGCGGTGCTCTCCCGTCTGGGCGGACCGGTGCCGTGGATCGCGGCCCTGGCGGTGGCGTGCGTGCTGCTCATCCCGCTCGCGCAGCGGCAACTGCGCTAGCGGCCCGGCCGGGGCATCGAGAAGAGCGTTTCGCACATCGCCACTCGGGAAACGCGTGCGGAACGCTCTTCTCGACGAGGATGTGGTGACGGGGTGATGGGGGGCTCAGCCCGAGTTCCGCAGCGCGGTGGCCAGGCCGTTCATCGTCAGTTGGATGCCCGTCCGCACGTCGGGGTCCCGGTCGCCCGCGCGGTAGCGCCGCAGCAACTCCACCTGCAGCACGTTGAGCGGTTCGAGGTACGGGAACCGGTTCCGGACGGAGCGGGCGAGCGCCGGGTTGTCGTCCAACAGGGTCTCCTGCCCTGTCACGGCCAGCAGCATCTCGCGGGTGAGGTCGAACTCGTCGGAGATCACCCCGTGGATCCTCCTGCCCACCTCGGCGTCCGGGACCAGCTCGGCGTACCGGGCCGCGAGGCCCATGTCGGCCTTGGCCATGACCTGCGCCATGTTGGACAGCGTGGTGCGCAGGAACGGCCAGTCCCGGTAGAGGCGCCGCAGCGTGGCCAACCGCTCCTCGCCGTCCGTCCCGCCCGCGGCGGCGTCGCCGGCATTCGCGTCACCGTCGGCGGCGCCCCTGGCGGCCGCACCCCTGGCGGCCGTACCCCCGTCGGTCTCACGCCCGCCGTCCTCGACCCAGCGCTTGAGGGCGCTGCCCACGCCGAACCAGCCGGGCAGCATGACGCGGGACTGCGACCACGACAGCACCCAGGGGATGGCGCGCAGGTCGTCGACCGTCGAGGTCTGCTTGCGGGACGTGGGGCGGGAGCCGATGTTGAGCTCGCCGATCTCGCTGAGCGGCGTGGAGGTGGTGAAGTACTCGATGAAGCCGGGGTCCTCGTGCACCAGCTCGGCGTAGGCCTCGCGGCCGAGCCTCGCGAGCGCGGCCATCACCGCGTAGGCCTGCTCGGCGTCGTCACCCAGACCCTCGACGTCGAGCAGCGAGACCTCGAGCGTGGCCGCCACCAGTGCCTCGAGATTGCGGCGGGCGCGGACCGGCTCCGAGTACTTGGCGGAGATGATCTCCCCCTGTTCGGTGATCCGCAACGCGCCCTGCACCGCGCCCGGAGGCTGCGCGAGGATCGCGTCGTAGGAGTTGCCGCCTCCGCGACCCACGGCGCCGCCCCGGCCGTGGAAGAAGCGCAGGTGCACATCCGCACGGGCCGCCGCGTCGACGAGCGCGAGCTCGGCCTCGTAGAGCGACCAGTTGGCGGCGAGGTACCCGCCGTCCTTGTTGGAGTCCGAGTACCCCAGCATGATCTCGAGCACGTCTTCCTGGGACCGTACGAGTGCGCGGAACTGGGGGAGTGCCAGGGCCGCATCGAGCATCCGGGCCCCGCCGGCGAGGTCGTCGATGGTCTCCAGCAACGGGATGAGGCGCACGGTCGACCGGGGTTCGTCCGGGCTGCCGGAGAACAGTCCGACCTCCTTGAGGAGAACGGCGGGTTCGAGCAGGTCGGACACCGAGCCGCACATCGACACGATGTAGTGCGGCACCACGTCGGGACCGAGCCCGGCCACCGCCTCCGCGGCGGCGTGCAGCACGCCCATCTCCTTGGCCGCGAACTCCGAGAGTTCCGCCCGGACGCCCAGCAGCGGACGATCGTGGGAGAGCTCGCCGAGCAGGAGCTCGACGCGGGCGTCCTCGTCGAGCGCCGCGTAGTCCTCGGAGACCCCGGCGAGCGCGAACAGCTCGGTGAGCAGATCCTCGTGCGACTCCGAGTTCTGGCGCATGTCCAGGGACTGCAGGTGGAACCCGAACGAGTTCAGCGCCCACCGCAGGTCCCGCAGTCGCGGGGCGCGCAGCAGGTCGGACCCCACCGCGGAGAGCCCGGCGTCGATCGTCTCGAGGTCCGCCGCCATCTCCTCCGGGCCGGCGTACGGGGGGTCGTCGTCCAGGCCGATGAGTCGACCGGCGGACAGCAGCACCGAGCGGGGGAGCGACGACCCGGTCGCACGGGCGCGCGCGGCGAGCCGGCGACGGACCACCCGGACCGCCTGGCGGAACGGCACGTCCTCCCGTGCCGGGCTCCCCTCGACCTCGGTGTCCGTAAGGGAGTCGGCCAACGCGGCTATCCCGGGGTCGACCTCCACGATCCGGGCCGACATCGACAACTCACGCTCGAGGAGGCGCAACTGCTCGGCGTAGTGGCCGTGGAGCAGCTCGGCCGCCCGGTCGGTGGCGAACCGCACCACGTCACCGGTGACGTACGGGTTGCCGTCGCGGTCGCCGCCGATCCACGAACCGGGACGCACCACCGCGCGGCCCCCGCACCCGAAGCGGTCGTCGATCTGGGCGTTGAGCGGCGGGATCACCTCGAGGAGAGTGGCCTCGTAGTACTGGAGCCCGGCCATCACCTCGTCCTCGATGTGGGGACGCTCGTTGCGGATGAGGGCGGTCTGCCACAGCGCGAGGACGAGCCTGCGCAGCTCGAGCTCGAGCTCGGCGAGCTCCGCCTCCGTCACGGGGTCCTGCTCCACCGAGCGCAGGCCGTCGCGACGGCCCATGAGGACGTGCACCCGTCGGGTGGCCTCGAACACCATCCGGCGACGGGTCTCCGTGGGGTGCGCGGTGAGGACCGGGGACACGCGGGCGGTGGCGCGTACGGCGGCCAGTCGCTCGTCGCCGTCCCCCTCCAGCAGCCCCGCCAACCGGGTCCACGTGACCTCCAGGTCCCCGTCGGGCGGCGCCTCGCCGGCGGCCCGGTGCATCCGCCTGCGGCGCTCCTGGTGCAGGTCCTCCGCCACGTTGGCCAGGAGCGCGAACAGGGAGAACGCACGGATGACCGGAATCGCGTCGGCGGCGCTGATGTCCTTGAACAGGGCGGACACCTCGTCCCTGTCGGCCTCCGAGCGACGGACCGCGAACGCCGTCCGGCGGGCCGTCTCGACCAGATCGAACACCCGGTCCCCGGCGTGCTCCCGGATCGTCTCGCCGAGCAGGGAGCCGAGGAAACGGACGTCGTCCCGCAGCGGGGCCACCGCCCGGGCGAGGGGATCGGTCCCCGGGTCGGTCGTGGGGTGATCCTGTGGGGTGTCTGCCATGGCCGCCAGGGTAGGCGGGGCATGTGACAGGCGGGTGAAACGTGGGATTGCGGGGGGCGGGGACGCCCGGCGCCCCGATGGGCCGTGGACCCCGGCTGCGGAACAGGACGACACGGGGGACATCCCTGATGTCCCGCAGCCGCGGGAGGCGCACACTGGGGCCATGACTCAGCAGCCCGGATTCCCGCAGCACGGCGACCCGCAGTACGGGACGCAGCAGTTCGGAGACCAGCCCGTGGCCGGGCCCGACGACCGCACCCCCGCCGCCCTCGCGCACGCGTCCAGCCTCATCGCCATGGCGCTGTCTGCCGGGTGGCTCTCCTTCGTCGGGCCGCTCGTGATGTGGTTGATCTACAAGGACCGCAGTCCGTTCGTCCGGCAGGCGGCCGCGGGGTCGTTCAACTTCAACGTCGGCCTGTGGATCATGAGCATCGTCGGGTGGATCTTCATCATCACGGTGATCGGCATCCCGATCGGGCTGGTGCTGTTGGCGGTCTCCTTCGTCCTCCAGATCGTCGGCCACCTGATCGGTACGGTGCGGGCCACCCGCGGCCGGATGATCAACTACCCGTTCCAGTTGCGCATCCTGAGCTGACGCCGCCGCTGCTCAGACCCCGGTCGGCTGCCGACCGTGGAGACTGTACTGCTCGAGCACCGAGTCGCGCACCACGCTGGTCAGCGGCCGGAACTCGTCGTCGTCGTCCCCTCCCACCAACGCGGCGCCGCCGCGCACGTAGACCTCACCGGGCCCGGTCCACGACTGCCGGCGCAGGTCGGGCTTGGCGATCTTCCGGGTCGCGGTGACCGGCATCGTCTCCATGATCCGCACGAAGCGCGGTGCCCACTTGGTCCCCATGTCGGGTTGGGTCCGGCAGAACTCGGAGAACGCGGCCGGGTCGAACGCCACGCCCGGCTCGAGCTGGATGGCCGCCATGACCTGGTCGCCCGTGCGGGGATCCGGCACGGGGTAGACGGCCACCACCAGGACGCCGGGGAAGCGGTCGAGGATCCGCTCGACCGGGCCGGCGGAGAAGTTCTCGCTGTCCACGCGGATCTTGTCCCCGGAGCGGCCGGCGAAGTAGAACAACCCGTCGGCGTCCCGGTAGCCGAGGTCGCCGGAGTGGTAGACCTCGCCGATGTTGCGCTCGGCGGTGGCCTCCGGGTTGCGGTAGTACCCCTCGAACATGGCGGCGCCGGTGAGGTTGCAGATCTCCCCGATCGCCTCGTCGGCGTTGGCCAGGCCCCCGTCGGCGTCGAACTCGGCACGCGGGCACTCGCGGCCGTCCTCGTCGAGGATCGCGACGTCCATGTAGGCACCCGCGACGCCGAGCGCGTCCGGCGGGGTGTCCGAGGTGCGGCCGATCACGACCCCGCCCTCGCTGGAGCCGTACGACTCGCCCGGTTCGACGCCGAAGCGGCGGGCGAACTCGGCGCGGTCGTGGCTCGAGGCCTCGGTCCCGAAGACGGTGCGCAGGCGGGTCTGCTTCTCCTCCGGACGCTCGGGCTGGGCGAGGATGTAGGACAGCGAGCGGCCCACGTAGTTGACGTAGGTGGCGCCGAAACGCAGCACGTCGGGCAGGAACCCCGAGGCGGAGAACTTCCGACGCATCGCGAACGTGCACCCGACGAACGCGGCGGGGGCGAACGCGGCGAACATCGCGTTGCCGTGGAACATCGGCATCGCGCTGTAGGCGACGTCGTCCCTCACCAGGTTGCGGTAGTTGATCGTGCCGAGCATCGCGAGACGGCCGGTCGAGCACATGACGGCCTTGGGTGCGCCCGTGGAGCCCGAGGTGAACAGCAGCGCGAGCAGGGTGTGGGGGTCCCGGGCGGCGTCGTGGAGCCGGGGCTCCGCCCCGGCGTGTGCGGCCAGCAGGTCCTGCCACCCGGTGGAGTCCACCTCGTGCACGGCCACGACGCCCCCCGTCCCGTCGGCCAGGGCGAGGCCGTCGAGCAGCCCGGCGCCGTGGGCGTCGGTGACGATCACGTCGCAGTCCACCCCGCGGATGTCCGAGGCCAGCTCGGCACCCCGCCGGGTGGGGTTGATGCCGATGATCGTCACACCCGCCATGGAGGCCCCGGACAGGAGGAACAGGTACTCGGGGACGTTCTCCAGCAGGACGCCGACGTGCAGGTGGCGGAAACGCTCGGGACGGCCGGCGTACGCATCGGCGTGCCTGACGGACCAGTCGGCCAGGATCGCGGCGCGGACCGCGCTCTCCGCCACGAACTCCCGCCACGTCCAGCTCGAGTCCTCGAAGAGGAGACCGGGATGGTCGTCGGTCGAGCGCTCGAGGAGGATCTCGCCGAAGGTCTCGTGACGCATGTCGTGGCCGGGGTTGAACTGAGGCGTGGTCATGAAGTTAAGTTAGCGCATTAGATGTGATCCATCCGACGATGCGGACTGCGATTCCGGGCGCGTGCGGACGCCACTCGCGCGACGATGGACACCCATCCCCCGCCCGGTAGGACTCCTTCCCCCGTGACCTTCCCTTCAGCGCACGCCCCCCGCCCGCCGTGGGGCACCCGCATGCTCGGGCTCCAGCGGGAGGAACCCCCTCGACGGAAGCAGCGGGTCCAGCGGGTGCTCACCCGGATGCTGGTGATCACGCACGGGCTCGGGGTGGTGGGGGTCTGGATCGTGATCGGACTACTGCTGCCCCTCGAGCAGGTCATCTCCGGGCGGTTCAGCCCGGCGGCCCTGGTGGTGACCCCGGTGACCGCCCTGATCGGCATCGCCCTCGGGTCGTGGTGGCTCCTGAGGGTGGTGACCAACTGGATGAGGTGGGCCGAGGAGAGCCGGCCGCCGACCGCCGCCGAGCAGGCGCGGTGCCTGTCGGCGCCGCTCGGGATCACCCTGCGGACCGGGGCACTCTGGGCGGCGGGCGGGACGGTCGTCGCGGTGGCGTTCGCGCTCGAGGATGTCCAGGCCCTGTGGGTCGTCGCGGGCGCGATCGTGGTGATCGGGTCCCTGAGCTGTGGAACGGCCTACATCGTCGCCGAGATCGCGCTGCGGCCCCTCGCCGCGCTCGCCCTGGAGGCCGGGCCGACACTGCACTCCCCGGTCATCGGCGTGCGCGGACGGTTGCAGGCCTTCTGGGTGGTGAGCTCCGGTCTACCCCTCATCGGACTCGTTCTGCTCAGTGCCTACGCCGCGGCGAACAACCAATTCCCGGTCTCGCGGCTCGTGACCATCGTGGGGATCCTCGGCCTCGGGGCCCTCGCGGCCGGCTTCGCCGCGACCTGGCTGCTCGTCTCCGCCCTGCTCGCCCCGGTGTACTCCGTCCGCTGGGCCATGGAGGACCTCGCCGGTGGCGACCTCGACGCGCGCGTCGAGGTGTTCGACGGGACCGAGCTCGGGCAGTTGCAGCGGGGGTTCAACCGGATGGCGGAGATGATCCGCGAGCGTCAGCGTCTGCGCGAGCTGTTCGTCCGCCATGTGGGTAGCCAGGTCGCGAAGGCCGCCGAGATCCAGGAACCCCATCTCGGCGGCGACACCACGTACGTCGGCGTGCTGTTCGTCGACCTCATCGGCTCCACCCGGCTCGCCTCCACGCGCCCCGCCCGGGAGGTCGTCGAGACCCTCAACGCGTTCTTCGAGGTGGTCGTGGACCGGGTCGAATCCCACGGCGGCCTGCTCGACAAGTTCCAGGGCGACGCGGCGCTGGCCGTGTTCGGGGCCCCCGCGCCCATCGCCGACCCCGCGACGGCGGTCCTCGCCTCGGCCCGGGACCTGGCCCGGGCGCTGCCCGAGCTGGTCCCCGACTGCCAGGCCGGGATAGGGGTCTCCTACGGGGAGGTGGTGGCCGGATACGTCGGGTCCGCGACCCGGTTCGAGTACACGGTGATCGGGGACGCGGTCAACGAGGCCGCGCGGCTGTGCGAGATGGCCAAGGAGCACCCCACCCGGGTGCTGGCCTCCGAGGCCGCGCTCCGGGTGGCCGCGGATCCCGAGGCAGAGCGATGGACCACGGGCGGGACGGTGGAGCTCAGGGGCCGTTCCACCCCGACCACGCTGGCCTGGCCGGCCGGGTCCCCACCGGGGCACGGCGAACCGGGTCCCGGGTGACGGGTGGGACAGCAGCGCGGTGAGATGCGGTTCCGCGGACGCCGCCTCGCACCGGTATCCGCGATCCGGTAGGAACGGAGGGGTGGTGCGTCATCCGGGCGCGCGGGAGCCGAAGGGGACGCGGGATGGGCGCAGACGCGCGCATGACCACCGGGGTCGACGCCGAGGTCGTCGGGGAGGTGGGGGCTGAGGTCGGCGCATCCGGGCCGGCCTCCGGCGACGTCCGACTGACGAGCGTGCACAACTTCCGTGATGTCGCGGGCCCGGGCTACGCGCTCCACCCGTCTGGGAGCATGGCCCGCGGTGTGGTCTACCGATCCACCACGTTGTCCGTCGGTGAGGACGACCTCGGGGTGCTCGAACGGCTCGGGGTGAGCACCATCGTGGACCTGCGGACCGGCGACGAGATCACCAGGCAGCCCGACGTGATCCCCGCCGGCGCCGACTACCTGGCCATCGACGTCCTCGCCGGGAACACCTCCGCGGCCGCATTCACCGGGGTCGGGACGTTCAGCGTGGAGGACGCCCGACGCGAGACGGCGATCATGTACGAGCGGTTCGTCCTCGGCGACGACGAGCGGTCCGGTTTCGGCCGCGCGGTCAGCGCCGTGGCGGGGTCGACGGGCCCGGCGATCGTGCACTGTACGGCCGGGAAGGACCGGACGGGCTGGACCTCCGCGGTACTGCAGTTGCTCGCCGGCGTCCGCGAAGAGGACGTGATCGCCGACTACATGCTGACCCGCGAGCTGTCCGTCGACTTCGTCAACGCCATCCGGGCGTACGTCCGGGAGGAGATGCCCGAGCGTCTCGACGCGATCGACGTGCTCATCGGGGTCGAGGAGAGCAACATCCGGCGTTCGCTGACCGCGTTGGACCGAGAATTCGGTGACGTCCGTCGATACCTCGTGGACGGCGCCGGGGTGGAGGAGGACCTGGTGGATGAGTTGGGGGCCCGCCTCAGAACAGGACGATGACGGCGCCGAGCACACCGCCGAAGGCGATCGCCTCGAGGATCACCGCGATGGTGCGACCCAACTCGGACCGGGCCACGGAGTGGACCCTGGGACCGGCCATGGTCAACGCGAACACCAGCACGAGGACCGCCACCCCGACCAGGGTGTCGGCGAGCCGCGCGGCGACGCCGTAGACCGCCCCGAGGCCGATCAGCCCCCCTGTCGCCGCGGCCGAGACCGTGGTCAACGGCGCCGGGAAGACCGCGGCCGGGGTCACCTCGCGATCCACCGGGGCGTCACGGCCGGGGTCGTCCTGCGCCGGGGCGACCTCCGCAGGAGGCGTCGGGGTGGAGCGGCTCCGGTCCCCGTCCTCGAGCATCAGTTGTCCGTTCATGTCCAGGACGATACGTCCCGTTTCCAGAGGTATCCTCCGCCATCCCTGTGGAACTGCTGGAAAAACGGAAAGTGCTGGTCAGCGTTCCGCAGCTGGCGGAGAGATCGGTCACAATCGACCGGGATCACCCTGCCCCGGGCCGTGTGGCTGCATGACCACGGGCGGGTCGGCGGGCGTAGGATTCGGGACTGATCCGGTGGGGGCCGGATCCGTTCTGGTGTGGGAAAGATCGGGGGACTGGTATGGGTGCTGTGGGTGCGGTCGGAGGCTGGTTCGAGCCCGGGGGCGATGCCGGGAGGGCGTGGGACGAGGCCGAGGCGGTACTCCTGGCGTGCGAGGACCTGGATGCCGTGATGGAGACGATCCGGCAGGCGGAATCCCCTGTCGACGCGCGACGCGCCCTCAAGCTGGGATTCGGGTTCTCGGGTAGACAGGCCGCGCTGCTCCTCACCCTTCCGGTGCTGTCGTTCACGCGGTCCGAGCGTGACCGGATGCGCGACAGCCGACGTGCACGGCTGGACCTCTTCGCCGATGTCACCGGGGCGATCCCGGTGGTCCGAAAGGACGAGGTCGAGCTCGACCCGGCGCCGGGACAGGCGGCGCGGGCGCCGGAACCGGAGTCCGCGGCGCGGGCGGAGTGGGGCGCCGAGTTCGACGGCGCCCTCGACGGGATCCGACGGGCGATGGACGATGAACAGGGCCGGGGCCCGACCGCTCCGCCGCCCGTGATCACCGAGGACCCGGGGCCCTCCGACCACGTCGTCCGTCGATCGCGGTCCGGTCGTGTCGACGAGGCCGCGGTCGTGCTCGACGAACAGGTCGGGGAGCTCTGCGACGCGATCGCAGCCCTCCTGCAGGTGGAGAGCGTCCCCGGTGCGTGGCTGGATGATCCCCGCGCGTCCGACAGCCGGACCGGGACCCTCCTCGACAGCTGCGGTGTCGACGATTCGGTGGGGATCCGGACTCTGCTGTGGCATCTGCGCCGGACAGGCCTGGATTCGGTCGAGGGTCTGTTGCCGTTCGCCGAACCGCTCGGCGCCGCCGAGGGTTTCGAGGTCCAGGCGAGGAGGTTCGAGCACGCGATGGCCGTCGGCGGACTCGGTCCGGAACCGGTGTCCGGGGCGACCTGGACCGGTCGCCTGTGGCCGATCGCGGAGCGCCGCGGGTACGGGTACGCGGTGTCCTATCGGAACGGGCCGGACGCCGGGTCCATCTGGGCGTACGGCGGGGAGGAACCGCTCCACCGCGTGTGGGATTCGGTCGTCGACCTGCTGGTCGAGCTGTACCAGGCGTTGACCACCGGTGA
Source organism: Dietzia cercidiphylli (assembly GCF_014145145.1). Classification (GTDB taxonomy): domain Bacteria; phylum Actinomycetota; class Actinomycetes; order Mycobacteriales; family Mycobacteriaceae; genus Dietzia; species Dietzia natronolimnaea. The sequence goes on along the minus strand of NZ_JAALEA010000294.1, from coordinate 7,371 downwards.
ACCCTGTGACGCCGCGGTCGCTGCCGCGACGAACGGCCGGGTGGTGTGGACCAACCTCACCTGAGGTCCCGTCCGACGACGGTGGCCCGGCTGCCTCGGCAGAACACGAGTTCGACGCGCGAGACCGTCCGGCCGGTGGTCGTGCCGAGCAGTTCGGCGTACGCGCACAACTGCAGCAGGTACTCGTCTACGGTTCCGGTGGTCACGCTGACATCGGTCTTGTAGTCGATGACGGACAGCGACCCGTCGGGTTCGTCCACGACCAGGTCGACCACCCCGTCCACCGCCACCGGCGTGCCGTCGGCCGTGGCGAGGGTGCCCGCGACCGGCAACTCCGCCCAGTGAGGGCGGGCGGCCGCCCGCCTGACGGGTTCCGAGGTGAGGGCCGTCCGGGCGACGGCGACCATCTCCTCGACGGCCGCGGGGGTCCGGGTGCCGTGGAGATCTCCGGCCAGTCCGAGGGCGGTGAGCTGATCCGCGGCCCACTGTTCCCAGCCCCGGATGACCGAGGACGGGTCCGTGGTGTCTGTCGAGTCGGCGGTGAGCTCGGTGAGATCGGTGTGTTCGGCGAGGTGATGGACCGCGGTGCCGACGTCGGGGCCGGAGGCCAGCGGGACGCTCCGCGGTGCGGGCGGCAATTCATCCTCACGCGCGGGTGCGGGCGCGAAACGGTTCCGCAGGGCGGCGGCCAGCTGCTCAGGGAGAGGGAGCCCCTCCGTTGCGGGCGGGGTTTCGGCGGCCGCAGGGTGGACGATGCGCGTAGCCGACCACCCGGCTCGCTCCGCTGATCGGGCGGAGATCGCGTGGCTGCGCTCCGCCCAGTCTCGCGCGTCGGGGACGTCGACCGCCGGTGCCACGCCCGGATCGAGCAAGCCCTCCTCGTAGGGGATGAGCTCCGGCGCGTCGGGCTCCTCCATCACCGAGCCGAACAGTGATCCCCACAGCTTCAGGGGGGCGTGCGGCTTCGACTTGGCACGGACGAACCCGTGGCCGGATACGGCGAGCCGGCTCTCGGCCCGCGTGGTGGCCACATACAGGAGCCGGATCCGCTCCGCCAGGGAGTGCTCGGCCTCGCGCTCTGCGGCTCGCGCGAATCCCGGATCACGGACCTGCGTGGAGAAGGAGGCAACGGGGCGGGGCGGCTCGTCGTCCGTCCACAGGAGCTTGTCGCGGTCGCCGGGCCAGCCGCGGCTCATCCCGGCGAGGACGACCATGGGGTACTCGAGGCCCTTGGAGGCGTGGATGGTGGTGATCCGCACCGCGTCGACCCCGATCTCGGGGATCGCTGCCTCCGGGACGCGGGCGTCCTCAGCGGTGAGGGCCAGCGCCCAGTCGGCGTAGTTCCGCAGGTCGGCGCGGGCAGGATCGGTCGCGGACTCCTCCCACTGCCAGGCGTGTTCGATCACGAAACGGATGCGTCGCCAGAGATCGCGGCGACGCGGCGACTCGGCGACCGACTCGAAGACCATGCGGTCGTAGACGAGCCTCTCCAGCAGCTCGCCCGGTCGCCGGGTCACGCGGGCCAGCGCGGAGAGGTAGCTGATCCCTTCAGCGACCGGGGAGTGGGCCTCACCGTCGGGCGCCGGTGCGCCGGGAGCCCACGTTCCACCGGCGGCGCGCCAACGGAGCAGGTCGTCGTCGCCGCAGCCGAAGAGCGGTGAGCGGAGCGCACCGACGAGGGAGGCCTCGTCGGAGGTGTTGGCCACGGCCCGCACCGCGAGGAGAAGGTCGCGGATCTCCGGGGTGCCGTAGACGATTGACGAGGCCTCGGTCCGGAAGTCGATCCCGGCGTGGTCGAGACACTTCTCGATCATCGGCAGCGAACCCCGGGAGGGCAACAAGATCGCGATGTCGCCCAGGCGGAGCGGAGTCTGGTCCCCGTTCTTGGATTCGTGTGTCCACTTCTCGCGGATCGCGGTCGCGATCACCCGTGCGACATCCGAGGCCTCGGTCCAGTGGCGTTTCTGGCCGTCGGTCGCGTCCGGGGGACAGTGGTCGGGTTGTTCGGGGACGTCCTCGGAACGGAAGACGAAGGGGCGGGGACCGTGCTCCGGGTCGTACGGCGGGCGGCCGGGGCCCGGTTCCAGGTCCCGGTACTCGGGCTGCACGCCCTTCGCTGAGATCAGGACCTCGGAGAACACCGAGTTGACCCAGTCGAGCACTGCTCGTGAGCAGCGGAAGTTGGTGCTCAGGCGCTCGATCTCGACGCCGGGGCCGCTCTGGGCGCGCAGGTACGTGGAGATGTCCGCTCGCCGGAAACGGTAGATGGACTGCTTGGGATCCCCGACGGTGAAGAGCCTTCCGGACTCGGGACGCCGCCCCGACTCGTCGGCGGTGAGGAGAGTCGCGAGGTCGAGTTGGATGGGGTCGGTGTCCTGGAACTCGTCGATGAGGATCCGTGTGTACCTGGCCCTGACCCGGTCCCGGACCGCCCGGTCCTGCAGCAGCTCGCGGGCGAGGACGAGCTGGTCGTGGAACTGCAACGTGCCGTGTCTGCGCCGGTCGTCGGCATGTCTGCGGATCACCGGGATGAGAGCGTCCAGAACGACCGCGATGCGTGGGCGCCAGTGGGCGGACAGGACCTCGGTGCAGATCGAGGGCAGTCGTTTGATCTCCTCCTTGATCTCCTTGACCGTCTCGGCGCCACCCCAGTTCGCGCCCTTGCCCCCGTTCCCGGGTCCGAAGGGTTTGGCCAGGAGCTCCACCCAGGTCGGCGAGGCCGTCTGGTCCGTGGTGGCCGATTGCAGGTCCGTGAGCCACGCCTCGTGCCGAGCGAGGGTCTCGTACAACTTGTCCGTCTCGTCCTGGCAGGATCCGCGCCACCCGGTGATCGAGCCGACGGCGGCGATGATCTCGGCGAGGTCGGGCGTGGTCGGCAGCTCGGAGTCGGGCGCGCCGGAGTAGAGGGGTCGGGTGGGGAGGCGGTCCCAGTCGCGGTGCAGCGCCTCGACCATCTCGCGGAAGGCGGGTGTGCCGACGCCAGCGTCGAGCAGGTCGTCGACGGCCCGGGCCAGGACGCCGGAGCGCGAACCGTCCCGGTCGCCGCCGAACAGGACGGTCGCGCATTCCTGCCACATGGCGTCCACGGCCGTGGCCTCGGCGGTGTCCTGCTGGGCGGTCACCCTCGGGGGGATCCCGGCCTCCAGCGGATTCTCCGAGAGCAGGCGCAGGGCGAACGAGTGCAGGGTCCCGATCGCGGCGGTGTCGAGCCCGGCGAGCGCGGCGTCCGCGCGCTGGTCTCCGGCGTCCCGTCGGTCCACCAGGTGGACACGGAGCCGGTCACGCAACTCGGCGGCCGCTTTCTCGGTGAAGGTGATCGCGGCGATCTGCTCCACGGGCACGCCGTCGGAGAGCAGGAGGGTTCCGAGCCGGTGGACCAGGGCGTGCGTCTTTCCCGTCCCGGCTCCTGCCTCGACGAACAGGGTTGCGGAGGTGTCGCGCTCGACCCGATCCCGAGCCGGCTGGTCGTGGAGTTGGCTCATGAACTGCTGTCCGATCCTGTCTCGGTCTGGTCGCCGGTGAGGATGCCGGAGAATGCGGGGTGGGACGCCAGTGGTTCCTGCCTGGACAGCCTCTCCCACGTCCGATCCAGGTCCGCGCCCCCTAGGAGATCGGCGAGGTCCCGCGAGGACCCGCGGCCGCCCTTGAGCGGGAACCATCCCCGTTGGATGGCGTCGACCAGGTTCCCGACGTCCGAGCGGACCCGGTCCATGACGGTGTCCGAGACGGCGAGGGAGATCTGTTCGAACCCGCCGCGCTCGGTGCAGTACCAGTAGCGGACCTCGCTCACCGGCACGTCCCGGGCGGCGGCGGCCGCGGCGTAGAGGGGGAGCTGGAACCGGGTGCCGGACACGGTGGGGTCCTCCTCGCTCGGGCGTTGCTCCGACCCGGGAGGCTTCCCGGTCTTGTAGTCGGTGACGCGTTGTGTGCCGCCCCGGACGTCGAGTCGGTCGATCGATCCGGCCAGGAGCAGGGTCTCCGGTCCGCGGGCGGTGGTCACCTCGAACGGGATCTCGACCGTCGGTTCCCCGGGTACCTCGCGTCCGAATCCGAGTTCGGTGGCGGTGGGCCGCCAGCCCGCGTCGGCATCGGTGTTGTCCTCCTCGAACCACCGGCCGAGCTCGGCGGCCAGGAGCATCTGCCGACGGCGCCACAGCGGGGCGAGCAACCCGGGGGCCTCGGTGACGGCCTTCTCGCACTCGTCCCGGAGCGCACGCATGAGCAGGTCCCGGTCCGGACCGGCCCCCAGCTCGAGTCGAGCGGACACGTATCGCTGCAGGATCGCGTGGACCAGGTCGCCGTAGTCGCGCAGGTCCATCTCGATGTCCGCCGCCGGATCGTCGAGTACACGGACGCGGAGGACGGTGCCGAGGAAGAACAGGTAGGGACTCTGGGCCCAGTCCTCCAGGCGGGTGGGTGAGACCGGCGCGTCAAGCACTGTCACCAGGTCGTTCACCGCAGAGACGTCCCCGGTGAACCGTGAGAAGACCCCCAGTCTCCGGTCCCGGCGCATCTCGTGGGCCCGCAGTAGCAGCTCCGGCGCCCCCGGCCCCGCCCGCCACCCGCCGGCCGCGAGTTCGCGCAGGCGCAGTTCGGTGGTGGTGGCCGGATCGGGACCCAGGAGGGACGGCGGGGAGAGGACGCCGTCGAGGAAGGAGGGGACCGCGGTGACGGTGGGGCACCCCGCCAGGGCCTCCTGCCACCTGGTGGCGTGGACCCGCCGACCGGCGAGGCGCGACAGCGTGGGTAGAAGCCACCGCGACGGGATGCGGTGTCCGCCACCCCGCATCGAGCCGCGGGGGAACGAGCACAGGCGTCGTGCCGAGCCCGCGGCCAGTGCCAGTTGGAGCACCCGGTAGCGCTCGTCGAGCAGCTCGGAGGCCGAGGGGTCGACCGCGCCCTCGGGCAGGAGCGGATCGGGTCGGTGGAGGACGGGTAGCAGCCCCTCAGCCATGCCCACCACGCACACCGTGTCGAGATCCCGGCCGACCGCGTCGTCGATCGGGCCCAGGCTCACGCCCGATCCCTCCTCGCCGACCCGGTCGGCGAGGGAGTCCAGCCGCGTGGTCACGGCACCGACGATCCGCTCGCGGGTGATCGCGGGGGAGATGGTGTCCAGGTCGGCGAGCGAACCGACGGCGGCCTGCACGGCCGCCCGGTCGAGGCTCTGCCGGAAAAGCGAGGTGAGCATGGAGTTCACCGTCGCGGCGACCTCGGACCAGGTCCGTGCGGAGTCCAGGGCAGCGAGGGCGGACCGGACCTGATCGACGAGGCGCAGCAGAGCCGCGGCGGCCGCCCGGTCGGAGTCGGTCAACTCGACACCGGTGGACCCGGACCCGGCGTCGGGCCGGGGCCCGGACGGATCCGGCCGGGCCCCGAGGTGGTCGGCCAGGCGGGCCCAGTCACCCGCGCCGATCACGGGGAAACGCGTGCGGGTGAGCAACTCCAGGCGGCGCGACGAGACCGGGGCCCCGTGGTCGTCCAGGATCGTCACAGCCCCCTCGGCCACGATCGAGAGCAGTTCGGCCCGCGGCATGAGGTCCGGGTCGATCTCGAGCAACCGGGTGAGGGAGCGGCCGGCGGGCGTGCGGCCGAGATCGGTGACGGAGGGCCCGTTGACGACGATCTCCGCCTCGTCGAACGCGCGGAGCAGCAGGCGCAGGTAGGGATCCGGCGATGGGTAGTAGACGCCGATCCGGTGCCCCGGTATCCCGGCCGAGAGGCGCGAGCGAACGAACCGGACGACCGCCCGCACCTCGTCGTCCGAGTCCGAGGCGTGCAGCACGTGGGTTCCCGTGACCGCGCCCTCGCCGTCGGGTTCCGCCGCGGAGGCCAGGTGGTCGGCTCCCGTCCCGGGGACCGGCGTGACCCCGAGCGCGTCCAACGCGGCGCGTAGGCGCCGTTCGGCCTCCGTCCCCCTCAGCGGAGCCGCGAGGACGATCCGGCCGAGTGCGTCCAGCCTCCCCAGCGCGTCAGACACCGCCTCGAACTGCGTGTAGTAGGTGGCACCGGTCATCGACAGTGCCTGCCCCGACAGCCGGAGCACCTCGGAATGGAGGGGGTTGTCCGGCGCCACCGACCCCGCCTCCACGGTGCCCAACCGCAGGCAGGCCTGTGCCACCGCCTGGCCGGTGACCGGCTCGGCGGCGACCGAACTCAGGCGACCAGGGTCGGCGTCCAGGGCCTTCTCCACCGCGGCCTCGAGGAGGGGGAACGGTAGGGCCGCGCGAGGGGCCAGTGCCGGCGCGGACAGGTCGGTCACCACCTGTGCGGCCGTCCGCACCGCGACGTTCACCGCGCCCCCGGACAGCGCCAACGCCCGGACGAGGTCCCTCGCGGCACCGAACGACGCCACGATGACGGTGATCCGGCCGATCGGGTCGGAACCGCGGAGCCGACGGACCTCGCTGATGACGGGGGCGAGGGTGGAGGGAGGGGAGCCGTCGTCGGGACTGGGGCGGGACTGGGTTCCGGTCACATCGCCATGGTGCCCCACGGGTACGACACGACGACTCAACCGATGCCGATCACGCGGGTCGCGGCAACCGCCCACCGCGCGGCGTCGATGACGACCCCCGGGTGGTCCTGCCGGTGCGGGATCACCGACTCGACCACCCGGAAGGGCAGGTCGAGATCCGGATCACCGGGATCGAGGTCGGGGCGACACCGGGCGACGAGCTGCCGGTAGATCCCCCTCAGTTCCGACCGTGCGGCCCGGAAACCCTCGAAGTCCTCCCCGGCCAGCTCCGGGAGCACGTACAGCATCCCGATGTTCCAGCGCGAGGCCAGGAGCCACTCGACGTCGATCGTCGCCAGCGCCAGGAGGCTCTCCCCCGGGTCCCGGCTGGCGTCGAGGAGCCCCCGGGCGCTCTCGAGGGTCGGCCGCACCGTCGAGTCGAGGAGGGAGATGAGCATCGCGGCCTTGGTGGGGAAGTGCGTGTAGAGCGACGCCTGGCGAATCCCCACGGCGTCCGCGATGGCCCTCGTGGAGGTCGCCGTGTACCCGCGGGTGGTGAACAACTCCGCCGCCGCGTCGAGGATCTCGTCCGCCGGGGTGGCCCCGGGACGCCGCCGGCCGACGAGGCGGGGTCGTCCGGGTGAGGACACGGTGCTCCCTTCGGGTGGTGGCCCGCGATGCGGGTCGTGCCGGGTGGTCAGGTGTCGTGCGGGGTGCCGCACCGGTCCATCGTGACACGGAGGAATTCGAACCGGTGTGCCGTCGGATCGACGCTGCGGCGAGGGGGCGCCGGCATGGAGGAGACGGCGGCCTGGACCCACGACTCGCGGTCGGTCCGGCTGAAGTCGAGATCCACCCCGTGGGCGCGCGCGGCGAGGAGGGCGGCGACGGCGGCGGCGCGGCCGTTGCCCTCG
>NZ_JAALEA010000293.1 GCF_014145145.1 Dietzia cercidiphylli | reverse complement strand
ACCCGAACCCGCGCCACCCGGACCAGCGCCGGCCGGACCGGCGCCCGCGGTGCTAACGCCCACTGGACAGGACCCCGTTGGCTATCGCCTCGCTCTGGTACCGCTCGTGCTCCGGGTACTCGTCGGCGAAGCGGGTGGTGCCCTGCATGTCGACGGTGACGAAGTACTTCCACCGGCCCTCGGCAGGGTTCTCCATCGCCCGGAGTGCGTCGAGCCCGGGAGATCCGATCGGACCGTAGGGCAGTCCGTCCATGGCGTAGGTGTTCCACGGCGTGACCGCCGCACGATCGGCGTCGGTGGTGGCGATCTCCTGGTCGGCGAGGGCGTAGTTGACCGTCGAGTCGAACTGGAGGCGCATCGGCTCGTCGAGCCGGTTGAGGATCACCCGGGCGATCTTGTCGAAGTCCTCCAGCGTGCCCTCCTTCTCCACCAGGGACGCCGCGGTGACCACCTGGTACGGCGTCAACCCGATCCGCTCGGCCGAGGGGACGAGACCGGTGGCGTCGTAGGCGTCGGTCGACGAGTCGATCAGCTGCCGCAGGATCTCCAGGGGCTCCGACTGCGGGCTGACGTTGTGGACCCCGGGCGCGATCAGGCCCTCGAGACGTCGAACCGGGTCCGGGGCGCCCCGGACCTCGTTGATCGCCCAGTCGGGCACCCCGAGTTCGGTGGGGTCGGCCTGCACGGCCGCGTCGACGATCTCCTGCGGCTGGCGGCAGGTGGGTGGGGCCTCGGGGTCGTCCAGGTCCCGGAGACAGGTCGCGTCCGCGATCAGGGTGAAGATGCCCTTCTCGGTACCGCCGCCGACGACCACGGTGTCGAGCAGCCGCCCGCCGGGCTTGACGTCCATGAAACCGACCCTGTTCCGGGGATCGGCCAGGGCCTCCACCGCCGACGCGGCGCTCATCTCCTCCCGGACCTGGTAGTACCCCGGCTGAATGCCCTCGACCGACGTCCCGGCCGCCGCTCCCGTGAAGGCCCGGGTGCTGGCCACGGTGCCGATGTCGTACAGGCGGTCACCGACGACGCCCAGGGTGTCCCCGGGCTCGACGTGCAACAGGGCGTTGCCGGAGCCCTCGCCCTCGAAATCGGGTGCCGCGGAGACCTCGTTGCCCGTGTTGCGATAAACCATCACGGCGAAGGCCAGGACAACCCCGACCACGGCCGCAAGGAGTATGAACCGGGTGGTGCCACTTGTTCGTGAGCGTCCTCGTGCCGCAGACATCGTGCTCCTTAGCCAGGGGTTCTGGGAGCTGCCCGCCGGACAGCATCGTGCTTGACGGGCAGTTTATCCAGCCGCGCCGGTCGACACGCCCATCATCGGCGGGCGCGCCGTGAGTCGAGCCATGCCTGCAGGAGCACCACCGCGGCGGCCTGGTCGATCACGCCCCGCTGCTGTCGGGTGTTCCTGCCCGCGCCGTGGAGGGCCGCCCCGGCCGTCACGGTCGTGAGTCGTTCGTCCACGAACTCGACGTCGAGGTCGGGCGAGGCGGTGGAGAGCGCCCCCACGAACGACCGCGCCATCGCCGTGGAGGCGGTGTCCCGACCCTTCAGTGAGGTGGGCAGCCCCACGATCACGCCGACGGCGTCGTACTCCTCGACGAGGTCCCCCAGGCGTCCCAACTCCGACGTCCACTCGGGATCACCGCTGGTGACGCGGATCGTCTCGACAGGTGTCGCGAGGATCCCGTCGGGATCGCAGGAGGCGACCCCGATCCGTGCCGTCCCCACGTCCAGGCCGAGCCGCCGACCACGGGTCCACCCGTGGACGTCGGGGTCCGGTCCCGTCACCCGGCATCCCGCACGGCGGCGCGCAGCGCGGACACGGCCGCGTCGATCCCGGACGGATCGGTGCCCGCCCCCTGCGCCATGTCCGGCTTGCCGCCG
>NZ_JAALEA010000292.1 GCF_014145145.1 Dietzia cercidiphylli | reverse complement strand
ACGGGATCCTCGGCGATCCCGGCCGAGACGGGGAAGAACCTCACCTCGACCTCGCGCGGCACCTCGTCCCCGGTGCCGGGCCGCTCGCGCACCGGGTGGGGGTCCACGAGGCCGACCCGGTCTCCGGCCAGCGCCTGCATGTCGGGTCTGGCGGCGAGGACGGCGTCGGCGTCGCGCAGGAGCAGAGCGCAGGAGCCGGGGCCGTTGTCCATCCAGGCGTGGTCCACCACGTCGTCGTCCTCCAGCCCCAATCCAGCGGCCAGTCGCGCCACCTCCGACTCCTCCAGGGGGCCCGACCGGATCAGCTCCGGCGCGGCGAACGACCAGTCTCCGTCGCCCTCGTCGCGGACGGTGACCAGCCCTATCGCACACTCCTGGATGATCCGGCCCGTCACCCGGGGCCGGCCTCCCGCCGCGTGCCACGCGGCGCACGAGCCGAGGGTGGGGTGACCCGCGAACGGCAGTTCCCCGGCCGGGGTGAAGATGCGGACCCGGTAGTCGGCCGCCCCGCTGGTCGGCGTGAGGAGGAACACCGTCTCGGAGAGGTTGGTCCACCGGGCGATCTCCGCCATCTCTGCCTCGGACAACCCGTCGGCATCGTGGACCACGGCGAGGGGGTTGCCCCGGAACGCGACGCGGGAGAAGACGTCGACCTGTGAGAACCTCATCTCCCCGACGCTACGCCGCGAGCCTTGGCTAGCCCACGGCGTGCAGAGCGTGGTTGGTGAGCGACCGGCGGGCCTTGTCCTCCACCTCGGCCAGGGAGTCGCCGACGTGCTGCCGGAGGAGCACCACGGCGCCCTCGACGTCCCCGTCGAGCACACAGTCGAGGACGGCCAGGTGCTCGACGGTCGTCGCGTGGACCCGCTCGGCGGTGGAGTAGTCATACATCCGTAAAGGTCGAATGCGGGCGTTCACCGCCCGGAGTTGATCGGTGACGGCCGCGTTGCCGGAGGCTGCGGAGAGTTTCACGTGGAACGTCTCGTCGGCCCGCACCAACTCGGGTCCGGGCTCGGGGGGCGTCGAGAGCAGCCGGTCCCAGAACGCACGCTGCTCGGCCAGTAGCTCGAGGTCGAGCCGCAACCCGGGGTTCTGCGCGATCCGGCGCAGCCCGTGCAGTTCCAGGACCACCCGCAGTTCGTAGAGGTCGCGCAGCGCGGCGAGGTCGTACCGGGCGACGTAGTAGCCGTCCTCGCGTCGTTCCAGGAGACCGTCGGCGTCGAGGCGGATCAGTGCCTCCCGCAGTGGCGTCCGCGAGACCTCCACCTGGTCGCACAGCCGGCCCTCCACCAGCCTCTCGCCGGGCTGGAAGTGTCCGGCGAGCACCAGTTCGCGCAGACCCTCCAACGCCCGGACGGACTGCGACGGGGCGCTGCCGCCCGGGGTCGTCATGACCCGTCCCCGTGGATGAGGTCGGAGATGGCGCGTTCGTACTCGTTGAACGCGGCCGCGGTCACGTCCCTCGGACGGGGCAGGTCGATCGGGATGTCGGCGATCACGTGGCCGCACAACCCCGAACCCGCGCCGCCGGCCATCACCACGACGCGGTCGGAGAGATTGACGGCCTCCTCGACGCTGTGGGTGATGAACACCGTGGTGGTCCCCGTGCTCTCGTGGATGTGGGTGAGCTCGGTCTGCAGTGAACTGCGCGTCATCGCGTCCAGAGCCCCGAACGGTTCGTCCATCAGGAGAACGCTCGGCCGGTTGGCGAGGGCGCGGGCGATCGCGACCCGCTGTTGCATCCCGCCGGAGAGCTGACCGGGAAACCGATCGCGGGCGGTGTCCAGCCCCACCAGGGCGAGCGCCTCCTGCGCCACCGCCGAGGCCTGCCTCCTCGACATGCCGTTCCGCCGGGGGCCGTAGGCCACGTTCTCGAGGGAGGTCCGCCAGGGGAAGAGCCCGTAGTCCTGGAACACGACGCCGCGGTCGGGTCCGGGCCCGCGGACGGGGACGCCGTCGAGCTCGATCACGCCGTCCGTCGCGGTCTCGAAACCCGCGAGCAGGCGGAGGAGCGTGGATTTGCCGCAGCCACTGGCGCCGACGATGCTCACGAACTGACCTTGTTCGATGCGCAGGTCGAGCCCGGAGAGCGCGAGGACGTCGGAGTCCTTGCCGGGGAACCGCATCTCCACCCCGCGGACGGAGATCGCGGCGCCGCGGGTGGGGGCGCCCGTGGCGGGCGAGGGGGTCGACAGGCCGGTGGGGCGGGGGGCGAATCCTGTGGTCATGGTGGTGTCCCTTCGGGTGGATGGTGGTGCGTGAGTGGTGCTGCCGGGGCGGGGCCGACAGGTGGGTCCGGGGCGGGACCGGTCAGGTGAGCCCGGGTCGACCACGTGTGATCAGCGACAGGACCCGGCGCAGGGCCGCGTCGGAGAGCATCCCGGCGACGCCGATCGTGAGCATCCCGGCGATGATCACGTCGGTGCGGCTCATGTCCCTGGCCTGGGTGATCAGGGCGCCGAGGCCAGTGGTGATGCCCACGGTCTCGCCGACCACCAGGACGACCCAGGACAGGCCCAGGGCGACCCGCAGGCCCGCGGTGATCGACGGCATCGCGGACGGCAGGACCACGTCGACCAGGATGCGGACCCGGTCGACCCCCAGCATCCGGGCGGCCTCGAGCAGCCGCGGTGGCACCGCGTGGGCCCCGGCGATGGTGTTGATGAGGATCGGGAAGAAGGCGGCGAGAAAGACCAGGAAGATCGTCGAGCGGTCGCCGTACCCGATCAGCAGCAGGCTCAGGGGGGCCCAGGCGGTGACGGGGATGGGGCGGAGGATCCCGATGGTCGAGTCGAGCAGCTCCCGGACCACCCGGAGGCGACCCATGAGGATGCCGAGCGGGATGGCCAGCACCGCCGCGAGCAGGAACCCGTTGAGCACCCGCAGGGCGCTCGCCGCGGTGTGGCGCCACAGCGAACCGGACAGGGAGTCCGAGGCGGTGCCGAAGGCCAGCCCCGCCCAGGTCTGCGCCACGGTGACGGGATCGCTGAGGAACCGCATGTCGATACCGAACGGGAGCTCCCATTGCTGTCGCACGGCGATCCACCACAGGGCGAGGATCGCCAACGGTATGGGCAGGGCCAGCAGCAGCCGGCGGAGGCCGCCGTGGCGACGTCGTGTCGCGGTGGCGGGGACGACGTGGGGCGTCGAGGTGGTCCGTCGGTCGATCGCCGCGGGGGAGAGAGTGGTCATGTCCGGGACTCTTTCTGGAAAGGACTGGTGCGCTGAGCGGGCAGGGCGTCAGCTCGTGTGGACGAAGGTCTCGATGGCGGGGGCGGTGGGGATGTGTCCGACGCGGACCATCTGGTCGGCCAGGGCCGCGAGCTGGGCGCGGAACTCGTCGTCGATCTCCCAGCGGGGCCACGTGTTGGCCACCGCGAGGGCGGTGACGTCCGGGTCGAGCGAGAACTGCTCGGCCACCCGGTGCTGCCAGTCCCCGCGATTGGCGCCCATGTACTCCACGGCCCGACGGTGGACCCCGGCGATCATCTCGACCATGTCCGGGTCGGCGTCGATGGTCCGTTGGGTCGCCCCGAGGCCGATGTTGACCTTGCCCACCGGTGTCTCGTACGGCGAGGCGATCTCCACCGCCCCCGACTTCTCCCGCGCGGTCGACGGGCCCAGCTCCGCGGAGAGGAAGGCGTCGATTCGTCCGCCACCGAAGGAGGTCGCCATGTCGGAGAAGGGCAGGTTGACGAGGGTGACGTCCCGGTCCGCGTCGAGGCCGTGCGCGGCGAGCGTCAGCCGGAGCAGGATCTCCTGGGACGAACCGCGCGGATAACCGACCGTACGACCGCGCAGGTCCTCGACCTCACGGATGTCGGGGGTGCCGACCAGGCCGGACCCGCCGTCGGCGGCCACGGCGAGCAGTCGGACGTCCTCACCCGCGGCGGCGCCGGCGAGCAAAGCCGGGATGCCGACCACGCCGAAGTCGATCTGACCGCTGACGAGGGCGTTCTTGATGTCCGGCGAGGAGTCGAATGTGGCCACCTCGATTGTCACGTCGGGCGCGAACTGTTGGTAGTAGTACGGCGCGAACAGGTGGGGCTGCCCCCGGAGAGTCCCGATGGTCACCCGCTCAAGGTCGCTCCCGGAGCCGAGGGTGGTGAAGGTGGAATCGATGGTGGAGCACGCCGTCGCGGACAGGGTGAGCAGTGCGACGAGTGCCATGACGAGGCGTCGGAACGGGGTCAGCATCGGACGCTGTCCTCTCGGGGATCGGTGGAGGGGGAGTGGGCGGCGGCAGGTGTCACCACGGACGTGGTCCCGCGGCGGTAGCTGCGCCAATCGGCCCAGTCGGTGATGTTCTCGGCGCCGGGCAGCGCGTCGGCGGTGCACCCGAACCCGACGACGGTGTCGCCGTTCTCGAGCGTCACGCTGGTCAGGCTCATGGGCGCCGGGAGCGTGGCGAGCAGTCGTCCCAGGGCGGAGTGGGGAAGTCGGTACAGCTCCCCGTGGATCGAGCCTCCACCCTCGCCGGGCCGGGCCGGCACCAGCCCGGGCTTGGGAGGCTCGGTCCGCAGACTGAACAGTCGGTAGTCGGGGGAGGTGCGGATGTCGGCCGTCCACCGGGCACCCAGGGTCTCGAGCTGGTGGTGGAGGGGCTGTCCCCGCAGATGCGCGCCGAAGACCGCGAGCCGGCAGTCGTCGTCAGGCCAGATCTCGGGAACACCGGCCGCCCCGGAGCGCGCGGAGGCCTCGGGGTCCCGGGGCCCTGACTCATCGAGGGCCCCGCCCGCCTCGTCGGAGGTCGTGGCGTGGATCCGGGCCGCGAGGTCGGCGATTACCTGGTCGTGGTCCTGTTCCGCCAGGACCATCACACCGAACCTGCCGGTCGTCGAGGCCCCGGGGACCGCCACGCCGCACATACCGAGGAGGTTGCAGAAGTTGGTGAACGTCCCGAGTCGGCGGTTGACCTCCAGGGGTTCCGCGGCGACCTCGGCGAGGGTCGGGTGCTCGGTGGTGGTCGGCAGCAACAGCCCGTCGATTCCCGCGAGCATCCGGGTGGCATGTGATCCGGCGTGGGCGAGGCATTCCAGATCCCCGACGAACTCCACGGCCCCCGCGTCCCGCCCGCCGAGGATGATCTCCGCGACGGTGGGGTCGATGTCCGGTGACCGGCGGGACACCGCGTCGCCGACGGCCGAGTATCGTTCGGCCACCAGGGCGCTGTCGTAGAGCAACCGGGCGACGTCGAGGAGGGGGGCGATGTCGACGACGGTGGTCTCGACCCCGGACGCCTCGAGTCGATCGATCGTGTGGGCGAACGCCTCGCGGTACGCGGGGGAGAGTGCTCTGAGGTGCTGCTCGTCGGGCACACCCAGCACCGGCCGCGCGGGCGCGCCCAGTGGGATGTCCTCACGTCGGGTCCGGCATCGCGGGTCCACCCCGTCCGGCCCGGCGATCACGGCGAGGACCAGCGTCGCGGCGGAGACGGTGCGGGCGAACACGCTCACGCAGTCGAAGTCCGCACACGCGGGGACGACGCCGGTCGTGGGTACCAGGCCCGGGCTGGGTTTGAGACCGACGACCCCGTTGAACGCCGCCGGGACGCGGCCCGACCCGGCCGTGTCGGTGCCGAGCGCGAGGTCGACCTCGCCGTCGGCCACCACCACCGCGGAGCCCGAACTGGAACCGCCCGCGACGTGCTCGGGCATCCCCGAGGCGTGGACCGCCCCGTACGGGCTCCGCGTCCCCACCAGTCCGGTCGCGAACTGGTCCATGTTCGTCTTGCCGACGAACGTGGCGCCGGCGTCCAGCAGGCGCTGGACGACGGTCGCGTTGCGGGTCGGCACGGTCGCGAAGGAGGGACAGCCCGCCGTCGTCGGAACCCCGGCCACGTCGATGTTGTCCTTGACGGCGAAGGTCAGGCCCGCCAGCGGAAGCCGCTCGCCACGGCGGGAGCGCTCGAGCGAGTCCGCGACGGACGTCGTGACCAGGGCGTCGGGGCGACGGTGGATCCAGGTCGGGTTGGACCGGGGCGGCGGCGGTGGCGTGAGCATCGGTTTTCCTGTCTGAACTGCGGGGATACGATGCTGTATACGATTCTGTGTACGCGTTACCGCCAGGGGAGCCCTGCGTATCCACCGTGTTTCGTACCGCCCCGGTCTGTTAACACCGGGGCCGTGGCCGGCGGACTGCCGATCCGAGCCCGTCGTTCGGACCGGTGGACTCCTCCCCCGGCTTTACGGCGTGGGTACCGGCGACATCGAGGAGAGGACGTTCACGTGGGCAGCATTGACCAGGGCCTCGGACTCCTCCAGGTCGGTTCGACGACCATCACCACCGGCTCCGGCATCATCGGCTCCGCCGAGCTGTTCTGAGCCGATGCGCCTGACAGCGCGAGCTCACCGCGATCTCACGGAGCGCCCCTCGGGCGGTTCCGGTCAAGGACGAGAGCCGGCACCCGCGATGCGGGGCCGGCTCTCGTCCTGTCCTCGCCGGGCTCAGGTCTCGTGCAGCGCGTCCGTGCACCGCAGGCGGAGCGCCTCGAGTTGCCTACCGTGCTCGACCGCGCGCTCCACCAGTGCCTCCAGGGTGGGCCGGGGCAGCCGCGGATCCCGGATGTCGAGCAGGGCCCTGAATCCGAGTTCCTTGCCCCGTACCGCGATGGTCAGCGCCTCCAACTCCAGGAGATCACTGAGCGGGGACCTCTCGGCGAACCGTTGGTTCGGCTTGAGCTGCCCCAGCTTCTCGGCGGCCTGGGCCGGGAGGTCCTTGAGTGCCGACGGCGACGTCCCCGCCAGCGTCATGAGCTCCTCGAGGCTGTGCAGGTCGTCCTCTGTCTCGTCGCCGATCCGTGAGACGACGGCCCGGATCTCGGGGTCCTCCTGGTCGGAGGCGACACGTCGGAAGAGATCCACCCCGGCGGCGGCACCGGCGTGGTGGTCCTGCATGTACGTGTGCAACATCTCGGTGGCCATGGGTCCGACGGTACGTCCTCCTCGCGGAGCGGCAACCGCGCGAGATCGCCGACCGGCGACCGCCGGATCGGTGGCAGTCGGATCAGCGGCGCTCGAGCGCGGGGAGCAGCTCGTTCTCCGCCAGCTCCAGGAACCCGCTCTGGTCCTGGGACACGTGGTGCAGGTAGATCTCCTCGAATCCCAGTTCCTCGAACTCGCGCAATCGGGCGACGAGGTGGTCGGTCGAGTCGGTGACGATCACGGACTCCTCGATCTTCTCGTCCGGGATGTACCGGGCGACCAGGTCGAACTCCTCGGGGGTGGGCAGGTCGTAGGCGACCGGCGGGTCCACGGCGTGGTTCTGCCACTGATCCCGGGCGACCTCGCGTGCGCGGCTCATGGTGTCCTCGATCGCCACGTGGACCTGCAGGGCGAGCGTCCCCCGGCCGCCCGCCGTCCGGTAGGCCTCCAGGATCTTCTCCACCGACTCCGGCTCGTCGTTGATGGTGATCAGCCCGTCCGCCCAGTCCGCCGCCCGCGCGGCGGTGCCCGGGGTGAGCGCCGGGCCCATGATCCGGGGTGGTGTCTCCGGGAGCGAGTAGACCCGCGCACTCTCGACGTCGACGAGTCCGTGGTGGGTGACCTCCTCGCCGCGGTGGAGGCGACGGATGATGTCGACGCTCTCCTCCAGGCGGGCCTGCCGGGTGGTCTTGTCGGGCCACTTGTCACCGGTGATGTGTTCGTTCATGTTCTGGCCGCTGCCGAAGGCCACCCAGAAACGATCGGGGAACATCTCTGCCAGCGTCGCCGACGACTGTGCGACGACGGCGGGATGGTACCGCTGGCCGGGCGCGCACACGGTGCCGAATGTCATGTCGGTGGTGGCCAGCGCGGCGCCCAACCACGACCAGGCGAAGCCCGAGTGGCCCTGGCGCGTGGACCAGGGTGAGAAGTGGTCGGAGCACATCGCGATCCGGAAGCCCGCGCGTTCGGCCTGCTGCACGTCCCGCAGCAACCGGCCCGGGGAGATCTGTTCGTGTGAGGCGTGGAATCCGTAGGTGGTCATCGCTCGCCTTCCTGTCGTCGCTTCCGGGCTGCCTGCAGGGCGTCGGCCGCCCGGATCAACCCGATGTGACTGAACGCCTGGGGGAAGTTCCCCGCCAGGCGGCCGGATGCGGGGTCGAACTCCTCGGAGAACAGACCCAGGTCGCTGCCCCGGGACACCATGGTCTCCATGAGGCTCCGGGCGTCGTCGATGCGGCCGCTCCCGGCGTACTGCTCGACCAGCCAGAAGGTGCAGAGGACGAAGGGGTACTCGCCACCCTCCAGGCCGTCGATCCCGCTGTCCACCCGGTACCTGTGGACGAAACCCTCCTCGGTGACGAGGTCACGTTCGATACACGCCACCGTGCCGAGCATCCGGGGATCGTCATAGTCCAGGAATCCGGTGTGGGGCAACTGCAGGAGGGAGGCGTCCACCTCGGAGTTGTCGTAGGTCTGGGTGAAGCTACCCAGCTCGGCGTCGAATCCGTGCTCGTCGATCTCCTCGGCCAGGCGGGACCGGAGCTCGCGCCACCGTTCGACGGGCCCGTCGAGCCCGTGCTCCTCGACCGCGCGGACGCCCCGGTCGAACGCGGCCCACATCATGGCCCGCCCGTGGGTGAAGTGGTGGGTGGACCCGCGCATCTCCCAGATCCCGTGGTCCTCGCGGTCGAAGTGCTTCTCCGCGTAGCGCAGGAGACCCTTCTGCAGGCCCCAGGTGTACTCGTCCTCGTGGACACCGGCCTCGCGCAGGTCGTGCAGGGCGATCATGACCTCTCCCACGACGTCGGCCTGGTACTGGTCTGCCGCCCCGTTGCCGATCCGCACCGGCCGGGAGTCCTCGTAGCCGTCGAGGTGGTCCAGTTCCATCTCGATCAGCTGGCGTTCCCCGCCCAGGCCGTACATGATCTTGACGTCGTCCACGTCACCGGCGACCGCACGAAGGAGCCAGTCGCGCCAGAGCGCGGCACCCTCGGTGAGACCGTGCGCCACCACGACCTCGATGGTGAAGGCCGCGTCGCGGAGCCAGGTGTAGCGGTAGTCCCAGTTCCTCTCGCCGCCGAAGTACTCGGGCAGCGAGGTGGTCGGCGCGGCCACGATGGCGCCCGTGTCCAGATTGGTCAGCGCCCGTAGGACCAGTAGCGACCGGGTCACCTCGGGCTGGGGATCGCAGTCGACCTCCAGCTGGGACGACCACTCGGTCCAGGCGCTGATGGTCGCGGCGATCGTCTCGTCGGCGTCGGGCGGGTCGGGGACCTCCTCGTGGGACGGGAACCAGGTCAGGTCCCAGTCCAGCCGCTCTCCGGCGCGGACATCGAACGACCCCTCGAGTCGCCGGGCGCGCCCACCTTCGTGTGACCGGCCCTCGTCGCGCACGGCGGCGCGGGCATGGGTGTCGTCGCTGGGCGACGAGTCGTCGTCGTCCTCGTCCGGCCAGTGCAACATCGGCCCGGTGACCAGGATGCCGTCGGGCCCGGCCAGGGCCAGCAGCGCGCGGTCCTGACCGTTCCTGGCGATCTCCCGGGTCCACGGTGTGGCCCGGGCGTAGTCGAACCTGAGGCGGAGGTCGTGCTGGACGGTCACCTCGCCGTCGAGGCATTCGACCCGGCGGATCAGGTCCCCCTGGGAGTCGCTGCGCAGGAGGCAGTCGGTCACCCGGGCGGTGCCGGTCGGCGACCGCCAGGTCGTCTCCAGCACGAAGGTCTCCGGGATGTACCGGCGATCGGTCACCTCGCCGTCGACCACGGAAAGGCACCACCGGCCGTCCTCGGGCCCGCCGAGCAGGGCCGAGAACACGGCGGGGGAGTCGAACCTGGGCAGGCAGAGCCAGTCGATGCTCCCGCCCCGCGACACCAGTGCTCCGGTACGCAGGTCGGACAGCAGTGCGTAGTCCTCGAGGGGGGTGCTGCGGGTCGAGCCGGCCATCTCTAGAAGACCGGCTTGCCGCCGGTCACCCCGAGCACGGTGCCCGAGACGTAACCGGCGTCGGCGGGCGAGGCGAGGAAGACGAACGCTCCCGCACATTCCGCGGGCTGACCCGCGCGACCGAGCGGGGTGTCCGAACCGAACTCCTCCAGCTTCTCGCCGGGCTGCGTGGCCGGCTGCAGCGGCGTCCAGATGGGGCCGGGGGCGACCGCGTTCACTCGGATGCCCCGGGGCCCGAGCTCGGAGGCGAGGTTGACGGTGAAGTTGTTCAGGGCCGACTTGGTGGCCGCGTAATCGAGCAGCGGCGGGGCCGGTTGGTAGGCCTGGATCGACGTGGTGGTGATGATCGACGACCCGGGTCCGAGGTGGTCCAGTGCCTCCTGGCTCGCCCAGATCGTGGCGTAGAGATTGGTCTTGAACACCGGGTCCATGTTCTCGCTGTCTATGGTCTCCAGACCCTCGCCGCGAGCGTGTTGGTAACCGGCGTTGTTGACGAGGATGTCCAAGCCCCCGAGCTGCTGGGCGGCATCCCGGACCATCTGACGACACTGGGTCTCGTCGCGCAGGTCGCAGGGGAGGAGTACCGCCCGCCGGCCCGCGTCCTCGATCCAGCCCCGGGTGTCCTGGGCGTCGGACTCTTCCTCCGGTAGGTAGGAGATCGCCAAATCGGCCCCCTCGCGGGCGTAGGCGATGGCCGCGGCCCGCCCGATGCCGGAGTCGCCACCGGTGATCAGGGCCTTCATCCCCTGAAGCTTGCCTGATCCGCGGTAGGTCTGTTCCCCGTGATCGGGCACCGGGGTCATCTCGGAGCTGAGCCCGGGGGGCCGCTGCTCCTGGGGCGGGAACCCGCCGCTGTCGTTCGTCATCTCCTCGGCGCGTCGTGTGATATCGCTCGTGGTGCTCATATCTCCAACGTACGTAAAGCCGACGCTTCCGCCACCGGGGCCGGACGGCGTCCGGAGGCCCCGAGCGGGTCAGCGGGCGTCGACCTCCCGTGCGTCAGCGACCCAGCAACCCCTTGGCGATGTGGGTCACCTGGATCTCGTTGCTACCGGCGTAGATCATGAGCGACTTGGCATCCCTGGCGAGTTGTTCGACCCGGTACTCCGCCATGTAGCCGTTGCCGCCGAAGAGCTGCACCGCCTCCATCGCGACCTCGGTGGCCGCCTCGGAGGAGTAGAGCTTCATCGCCGACGCCTCGGCCAGGGTCAGGGGCTTTCCGGCGCGGGCCCGTTCGATGGAGTGGAACACCATGTTCTGCACGTTGATCCGCGCCACCTCCATCCGGGCCAGCTTGAGTTGGATCAGCTGGAACCGCCCGATCTCCTGGCCCCAGAGGGTGCGCTCGCGCGAGTAGTCCACGCACAGTCGGTGGCACTCCTGGATGATGCCCAGCGCCATGATCGCCACCCCGGTGCGTTCGGCGGTGAAGCTGGACTTGGCGGACTCGCGACCGTCGCCACCACGGTGTTCCTCGGTCTCCCCCAGGAGGCGGTCGCGGCCGAGCCGGACGTCGTCGAAGAACAACTCGCCGGTGGGGGAGCTGTGCAGACCCATCTTCTTGAACGGCGCGCTCTGCGTGAGGCCGTCCATCCCCGTGTCCAGGACGAAGGTCAGGACCCTGCGGTCGCGCTTGGCCGCCGCGGCGTCGCGGTCGTCGGCACCCGCCGCCGCGCCCTCCTCGAGCTTGGCGTAGACGATCATCACGTCGGCGTGCGGGCCGTTGGTGATGAACGTCTTGCGGCCGTTGAGGATGTAGTCGTCGCCGTCCCTCCGCACGTAGGTCCGCATCCCGCCGAACGCGTCGGACCCCGAGTCCGGCTCCGTGATCGCCCACGACGCGACCTTCTCCATGGTCACGATGCCCGGCAGCCAGCGTTCCTTCTGGGCCAACGTCCCGCGCGACATGATGGTCGTGGCGCCCAGCCCGATGCTCACCCCGAGCGCCGACACCAGGCCCATGCAGGCCCCCGCGAGCTCGCTGATCACCACCGCCATCAACGAGTCCTGGCCCTCGAACGCTCCGCCCGACCCGCCCGACCCGCCCGACCCGCCCGACCCGGCCGAGGTCTCCGAAGCTCCCGACTCCCGCGCCCGCTGCCTGGCGAGCATCTTCTCCACGCCGTCGGCGGCCATGGTGTCGATCCCGAACTCCGCGAACAACCTACGGATGATCGGGTAGGGCGGCATCTCCCCGCTCTCCAGGGCGTCCAGATTGGGGCGGATCTCCTTGGCGATAAAGGCCCGCACGGCCTCCCGGATCATCAGATCGGTCTCGGACCACTCGTACATCGGTGTCTCGTCTCCTCGGTGCCCCAGGCCGCCGCTGGAACATGTTCCGGTTCAGTCTGTCGCGCCCCGGGGCGTGGGACGGGGTTTCCCGTGAAACCTCTCCCGCCGGGCGATCCCCGCAGAACCTTCGCGCGGTCGGGCACACTCGGGTGCATGAGTGCTTCCCTCGACCACGCATCCGACCGGGCCGGCGACACCCAGGCGGGCGGCACCCGGGCCGGCGACAACCGGGCCAGCGTCAACCGGGCCAGCGACAACCAGGCGGGCCGCGGCCAACTGGGCAGGGTCGGCCTGTGGACGGGCTCCCTGGAGGGCGTGCCGCCGGCCGGGATCCCGGATCTGCTCGGCGAGCTCGAGGAGCAGGGCTGGGGGTCGCTGTGGTTCGGCGAGGCCGTGGGGCGCGAGGCGTTCACCGCCGCGCAGCTCTACCTCGGGGCCACCCGCCGTATGGCCATCGGTACGGGCATCGCCAACATCTACGGTCGGGACGCCTCGGCGGCGGGGGCGGCCGCGCGCACCATCGAGGCCATGCACCCCGGCCGTTTCGTCCTGGGCCTGGGCGTGTCCCACGCCCCGCTGGTCGAACGGCACCGCGGGCACAACTACGGACGCCCGCTGTCGGCGATGCGCGAGTACCTCGACGCGCTCGACCGGACCCAGCCCATGGCGGCGGGGGAGGACACCATGCCGCCCGTGGTCCTGGCCGCGCTCGGACCCAAGATGCTCGAGTTGTCCCGGGACCGGACCGCCGGCGCGCACCCTTATCTGACCCTCCCCGAGCACACGGCGCGGGCGCGCGAGATCCTCGGCGGAACCGGGGAGGACGGACCGGCCCTGGTCGTGGAACACGCCGCGGTGGTCGCCGCCGGCGTGGAGGACGACGACGAGCTGTGGCGGTCGCGGGCCCGGGACCACCTGAACATCTACACCGGGCTGCCCAACTACCGGAACTCCTGGACCCGCCAGGGTTTCGACGAGTCCGACTACGTCCGAGGCGGCAGCGACCGCCTCCAGTCGGCCATGGTGACCCGGGGGGTCGAGGCCACCCGGGCGCGGGTACAGGAACACCTGGACGCGGGCGCCTCGACGGTGCTCGTGCAGGTGCTCGGGGAGAACATCCTGGTCCCGCCGGTCGAGGACTGGCGGCACGCGTACGAGGGCCTCCTGGGCTGACGGGACCCGGTGCGGGGTCAGCCGGTGTAGGCGACGGTGTCGACGACGACCGGTCCCGCCACGGCACCCCCGGTGGTGGTGAGCCGGTATTCGACCCGGCCGGATCCGGTGGGGATGATCGCGTCGTAGGGGTGCGCGATGGGGTCCGGGATCCCGAGGGAGATCCGCGGGTGGGGGATCTGCGCGACCTTCTGCCCGCTCGTGCCGGTGTCCAGGTTGCGCCAGGAGAGCGTGGCGGTCAGTGCGCACGGACCCACGCCGACGACCGCGAAGGCCCAGCTCACACTGGCCGACCCGGGATAGCCGTCACCTCGCAGTGAGGTGGACACGGCACCGGCGCACGCACCGGTGGGAGATCCGCCCCAGGCGACCAGACGGTTCGGGGCGGGCAGGAGTTGGACGAGGGCCTCGGAGGAGTCCTGTGCGTTCGCGGTGGCCGGGGCCGCGAGGGCGGCGGCCAGTGCGACTGCCGTGGCGGCGAGGGTCGCGGTCACGGTGGCGGTGGGTCGGCGGATGGCCCGCCGGGTCGTGCCGGTGGTGTTCACCACCCCCATGCTGGCACCGGGTGAGGTGGATCACAAGGGTCCGGGGTCGACAGCGAACGCGTTCGACACCTGTCTGTAGTGTCCGACTAAAGGGTTTCCGAGAGGACACATCAATGGGCGGCAGGACGCGGGGCGGGGACGCTGTTCGGGCGGAGCAGAACGGACTGATCGTCGTCCTGGCCTTCGGCGGGATCGTCATGTCCCTCACCCAGACCCTGGTGATCCCGCTGCTGGGGATGCTGCCCGCCATCCTCGGCACCTCGGCGACCAACGCCGCGTGGGTCGTCACGGTGACCCTGCTCGCCGGAGCGGTGGCCGGCCCCGTGATGGGCCGCCTCGGCGACCTCTATCCCAAGAAGAACGTCCTGATCGGCGTCACCGCGGTGATGGTCGTCGGCTCCGTCCTGTGCGCCCTGTCCACCTCGCTGTGGCCGATGCTCATCGGGCGGGCGCTCCAGGGCGTGGGGATCGGCGTGATCCCGATCGGCATCGCGACGATGCGCGAGGTGCTGCCCGCCGTGCGACTCGGCCCGGCGATCGCCCTCATGAGCTCCTCGTTGGGGGTCGGTGGTGCGCTCGGGCTCCCGGCAGCCGCGGCGCTGGCCCAATACGGCTCCTGGCAGTGGATGTTCTGGGGTACGGCGGTGCTCGGCGTGGGGATCATCGCCATGATGGCCCTGCGCATCCGGTCGCTCCCGGCCGCCAAACCCGACGGGACCCTGGACCCGATCGGAGCCGTGGGACTCGCGGTGGGTCTGATCTCGCTCCTGCTGGCGGTGTCGAAAGGCGCGGACTGGGGCTGGCTCTCGGCGTTGACCCTCGGGCTGTTCGCGCTGGCGGCCGTCGCGTTTCCAGTGTGGGGCTGGTGGGTGCTGCGTCACCCGTCCCCGCTCATCGACCTGAGGGTGGCGGCCCGCCGACCGGTCCTGTTGACCAACATCGCCTTGGAGTGTTCCCGCTAAAGTGGCCACTGCAATTA
>NZ_JAALEA010000291.1 GCF_014145145.1 Dietzia cercidiphylli | reverse complement strand
CTGGAGGAGAAGGTCGACCTGGTCGAGGGCGGCGCCGAGGCGCCCGAGCTCTTCGACCAGATCGCCGCCCTCAAGGCCGAGCAGGGCGCCGACGTGACCATCACGGGTGCCGCCGAGGGCGACATCCCCGGCACGCTCATCGCCAACGCGGTGATCATGCAGCCCGGCCAGGAGGACATCAACGTCCAGGCGCAGTTCATCCAGCAGGGTGGCCAGTGGCAGCTGCAGCAGTCCTTCGCCTGCGCGCTCATCACCAACGCCGGGCTCGAGCCGCCGGCGACCTGCCAGGTCGCGTGATCTCCCCGGGTGTCGCCGGGTCCTAGCCCGCGCGGCGGAAGTCCAGCACCGAGTCCTCCTCGTAGGTCGTGCGTCGGCCCGAATCCGGGTCCACGTACACGGCCCGCGTCGAGGACTCGGTCGTTCCGTCCACGGGCACCGGCGCCCGGAGGTCCACCGTCAGCTCTCCCGACCCCGTGACCTCGTACGCCTCGACCTCCAGCGTGACGCCCGGGCCTCCGTCGGGCGCCGGGGCGTCCAGGGTCGCGGCGGTGTCGGGCGCCCCGACCTCCACGGTCACGGTCGCCACGTCGCCGTCGAGGGCGGTCAGCTCGTAGGTGACGGCCCGCTCCGGCGCCACCGCGTCGTCGACGGCCCGGGTGACGGTCCATCGGGCCCCCACACCGATCGCCTCCGTCGGCCACGCGACGGTCGCGTCGGACACGGCGTTGGCCGTGATCTCCACCCCCGCCCGCGCGGCATCCGTCGCGGTGGCGGGGGCCTCCAGCGAGAGTCCGCGGACGATGCCGTCCGCACTGCGGGTCCAGGTGACCGCGAAGCCGGGTGCGGTGGCGAACTGGGCCGAGCGGAGCTCGTCCACGGACGTGAAGTCCAGAGCCGTGACGGTGGCCCGTTGGGCGCCGTCGACATCCGGTTCCGACTCTCCCTCGACGGTCAACGTCTGCTCGGGGGTCTCGTCGATCCTCGGCTCCGAGCCCGGCACGGTCGTGCGAGACGTCGCGGACCTGGTGACGGCGACGGTCACGGGCTCACGCGAGGGGGCGTAGGCCAACACCCTCAGGTCCCCGGAGCCCTCGTCGAGGAGCTCGACCGTCGGGGCGGGGCCGGGGTCCACCTCCACCGCCGGCTCCAGGCCCTGGTCCTCCTGCGCGCTGACCGCCGCGTCCCCGGGGGAGTCCCCGCCGTCCGAGCACGCGGCCGTGGAGGCCACGAGCGCAGCGGCCAGCGCGGTGACGAGGAGTCGGCGACCGCCTCGCGTGGGTCGGGAAGGGCCGGAGGCACGGGGTGTTCGGGGGTTCACGACCCCCGATCCTAGAGGGTCCACCCACCGGGCCACCCGGCCCCGCCGGGGGATCAGGGATACTGGACCGCATGACGGAGACCAACGGGACGCGGTCCGACGCCACGGGGACGACGCCCGGCGGTGCCGGTGCCGGCTATTTCAGGGCGGGGCCGGTGGTCATGCTGATGATCGCCGCGGTGATCGTGACGGCGGACCAGGTGACCAAGGCCCTTGCGGTGTGGGGACTCGAGGGACAGGACCCGATCCGGATCGTCGGCGACACCGTACGACTGCTCCTCCTGCGCAACCCCGGGGCGGCCTTCTCGATGGGGACCGACTCGACCGTCGTCCTGAGCATCGTGGCGACACTGGTCGTGCTGGGATTGCTGTGGTTCTCGCGCCGGGTCCACTCGCGGTGGTGGGCGTGGGGACTCGGGTTGATCCTGGGTGGTGCCGCCGGGAATCTCGTCGACCGGTACATCCGCTCGCCCGGGGTGCTGCGCGGACACGTGGTGGACTTCGTCTCGGTCGGGTGGTGGCCGGTGTTCAACGTGGCCGACTCGAGTCTGGTCGTCGGCGTGATCGTGGTGGCCGTCGCCGTGTTCAGGGGCGTGGAGTTCGACGGCTCGCGTGGGTTGGTGGCGGAGGACTCCGCCGCGACGGAGCGTCGTGACGGCGGGGACGGCGGCGACACCGTGGGCGGAACGCATGGGTGAGCTGCGCACCTTCCCCGTCCCGGACGGTCTCGACGGGATGCGGGTGGATGCGGGCGTCTCCCGCCTGCTCGGGATCTCCCGGACCGCGGTCGCCGACCTCGCCGGCGAGGGCAAGGTGCTGATCGACGGCCGGGCCGTGGGCAAGTCCGACAAGCTCACCGGGATGTCGTGGATCGAGGTCGAGATGCCCGACCCGCGGGCCGAACCGGCGGTGGTCGCCGAGCCGGTGGAGGGGATGTCGGTCATCTACTCCGACGCCGACCTCGTCGTCGTCGACAAACCCGTCGGCGTGGCCGCCCACCCCTCCGTGGGCTGGACCGGCCCCACCGTGATCGGGGGGCTGGCGGCCGCCGGGTACCGCATCTCCACCTCGGGGCCGTCGGAGCGCAAGGGGATCGTCCACCGCCTCGACGTGGGCACCTCCGGCCTGATGGTGGTCGCGGCCTCCGAGCGCGCGTACACGCTCCTCAAGCGGGCGTTCCGCGACCGCACGGTCGACAAGACCTACCACGCGCTGGTCCAGGGACACCCCGATCCGCTGTCCGGGACCATCGACGCCCCCATCGGCCGCCACACCTCCAACGACTGGCGGTTCGCGGTCACCTCCGACGGCAAGCACTCGATCACCCACTACGACACGCTCGAGGCGCACCAGGCCGCGACGCTGGTCGAGGTGAAGCTGGAGACCGGGCGCACCCACCAGATCCGGGTGCACTTCTCCGCCCTGCACCACCCGTGCGCGGGGGACCTGACCTACGGCGCCGATCCGGTGCTGGCGAGGCGGCTCGGGTTGGAGCGGCAGTGGCTCCACGCGGTGGGGCTCGGGTTCGACCACCCGGGCACCGGTGAGCGCGTGGACTTCGCGAGCTCGTACCCCGATGACCTCCAGCACGCGCTGGACGCCCTCCGCGCGGCGTGAGCAGGCCCCGGGGCACCGGTCGGACGACCCCCCGATCGGCCGGCCTGCGGGTCCTCAGGATCGCGGGTGTCGGGGTGGTGATCGTCCTGGCGTTGGTCGCCGTCCTCACCGCGCTGCGCACCGAGCTCCCGCGCAGCCCCGGGGTGATGAGCGACGCGCTGGGCCCCGAGAACGGCGAGGTGGTCGACGACTACCTGGCGCGTGCCGCGAGCTCCCTGGGTGACGACGACGAGGACCCCGCCACCGGAGCAGACGACCACCGCTGGGCCCTGGTGTCCGCCGACCGGGCGTGGACCGTGCCCGAGGCGGCCGCCGT
>NZ_JAALEA010000290.1 GCF_014145145.1 Dietzia cercidiphylli | reverse complement strand
GCGACGGGCGCGGCAGGGGCATCGCCCTGCGGGCCGGTCACCGGGCGGCACCCCGGCGTGCGATGCGCGCGGCGGCGATCAGTCCGGGCACCGCCACCAGCACCGCACCGAGGAGGTACCACCAGGGGGTGAGGCCGATCGTGGTGCGGATGACGTGCAACCCGGTGACGACGACGAGGACCACCACGCCGGAGCCCGCGACCCCCCAGAGGTACGTCCGGGCCGAACCACGGTGACTGGCGCCGATCGATCGCCGCTGCCAGAAGATCACGGCGAACAGCAGCACCACGTACGCCACCATTGCCCAGTTGGAGAAAATTATCGCGATGGTCCCGGCACCCATCACCACCGCGATGACGGCGGCGAACCAGGCGAAGACCTGGGCGTCGCGCGTGGAGCTCACCGGCGGGCGACCCTCGACCTCCGCGAGGAGCCGGGCGGCCTCGGCGCGATCGAGCTCGCCGGTGGTGCGGTTCTCCGTGGTCATGACGACACCTTCCTCGTGACGGTCCCGGGAGTGTCCACCCGGGAAATGACTAGACCATAGGCAACTACTTTCCACTTTGGCAAGTAGTTTCTGCCGCCCGGCCGCCGGGGGCGGTGCCGATCACCCCGGGTCCACTACACTCGCGCAGGTCATGGAATTGAAGGCAGTCAAGAAGGACCTCATCGCCAAGATCGCAGCCCCCCGCGATTCGTCGCGCGCCGATCCGGTCGACCCCTACCTGCCCAGCGCCGGGAACCACGGCTACCGGGTGACCCGGTACGAACTGGACCTCACCTACAAGATGAGCTCCAACAACCTGCGTGGCCAGGCCGTCATCACCGCCACGGCCACCGAACCGCTCGACTCGGTGCAGCTCGACCTGTCCCCCCACCTCGACGTGTCCAAGGTGTCTCTCGACCGCGGTCGGGTCGCCAGGTACAGCCGACCGCGGGGCAAGCTCACCGTCACCCCGGCCGAGCCGATCCCCGTCGGTGCCGCGTTCACGCTCACCATCCGGTACGCGGGCAACCCGCGCCCGATCCGTGGCGCATGGGGTGAGGTCGGGTGGGAGGAACTGACCGACGGGGTCCTGGTGGCCAACCAGCCCAACGGCGCCGCCAGCTGGTTCCCGTGCGACGACCACCCGTCGTCCAAGGCCCCGTTCCGGATCCGGCTCACCACCGACTCCCCGTACCGCGCGGTCGTGACCGGTTCGCTGGTGGGCAAGAAGCGCAGCGGCAGCACCACCACCTGGGAGTTCGACCTCCCGCAGCCCACCTCCACCTACCTCGTGACGATCAACCTGGGGCAGTACGAGCACCTGGAGGTGACGGGTGGGGCGGTGCCGTTCCACGCCTACCTGCCCGCGGACCTCAAGCGGGACTTCCGGGTGGCGTTCGCCCGGCAGCTCGAGATGATCGAGGTCTTCACCGACCTGTTCGGCCCGTACCCGTTCGGTGAGTACAAGGTGGTGGTGACCGACGACGAGCTGGAGATCCCCCTCGAGGCGATGGGCATGTCCACGTTCGGCCGCAACACCGCCGAGGCGGGCACGGACGACGAGCGGCTGATCGCCCACGAACTCGCGCACCAGTGGTTCGGCAACGCCGTCACCGCCGCCGAATGGAAGCACATCTGGCTCCACGAGGGCTTCGCCTGCTACGCCGAGTGGCTGTGGACCGAGTTCTCCGGCGGCGCGGACGCGGGCAGCCACGCGCTGCGCTACTACTCCAAGCTGCAGAACTCACCCCAGGACCTGCTCCTGGCCGACCCCGGCCCCAAGGACATGTTCGACGACCGCGTCTACAAGCGCGGCGCGCTCACCCTGCACGCCCTTCGCCTGACGATCGGCGACGAGCAGTTCTTCCAGCTGCTGCGTGACTGGGTGACCAAGTACTCGGGCAGCACCGCGACCACCGACGACTTCCTGCACATGGCCGCCGACCACTCCCCCGTCGACCTGCGTCCCCTGTGGTCCGCGTGGCTGTTCTCGGAACCGCTGCCACCCACCCTCGGCATCCCCGATGACCACGCCGGCCGCCGCTGAACCGACGCCCACGGCCGGCCGCCGCGCCGCGGGTGGGATGCGGGCCCTGACTCTGGCGACGGTGTTCGCCGCCGCCTCCGGCTACCTGGTCATGCTGGTCGCCGGCC
>NZ_JAALEA010000028.1 GCF_014145145.1 Dietzia cercidiphylli | reverse complement strand
GACCAGCTCGGGCAGGCCGGCGGTGGCGGCGAGCTCCTGTTGCCGGGTGAGGATCCGGACGAGCGTCGCCGTGCGATCGCGCAACCGGGCCGCGCGCTCGAACGCTCCGCCCGCCGCGATCGCGTCGATCTGGTCGACCATCGCCCTGACGGTCGCGGAGCTCCGGCCGGCGACCAGCGCCTCCCAGTCCTCCGCGTCGGGCGGGGAACCGAGGGTCTCGACGAGGTCCAGCCACGCCGACCTGGCGTCCTCGGATCTCCGGAACGGGCCGAGGGCGGACGGGTGCTCCGGTGTGCGGGTGACCTGTCCACGGATCGCGCGCCCGGAGGGTGGGGAGAGCCACCACCCGCGACGGGGACTCCGCGAGCGCCGGTTGTACGGCGGTTGCAGGGAATCGATGAGCCGCTCCTCGACGGTCCACGCCTCCAGGAGGTGCGCACAGGGCACCGACTCGACACTCGCGGCCAGCCCGACCATCGTGCGCATCCTGCTGCGCGAGTCGGCTCCGGAATAGTAGGAACGGGCCCTCCGCCGCACCGACACGGATGACCCCACGTACAGGGCGCCCCCCGACCCGTCACGGAAGAGGTAGACGCCGGGACCGGTGGTGAGCGCTTCGGTCAGCGCGGCGCGGCGCAGTACCTCGGGGGCGAGGCGGCCGTCGTACGACCGGAGCTCGGTGAGGGTGGCCACCCCGCAGTCCCCGACCCTGGAGATCAGGGCGTGGAGGACGTCGACGGTGGCGCGGGCGTCCTGGAGCGCCCGGTGGTTGGGCTCGACGGTGGATCCCAGATGGGCGGCGAGTTCACCGAGACGGTGTCCGCGGGTCTCGCCACGGTGGAGAATCCGACGTGCCAGGGCGAGCGTGCAGATCGACGGGGGATCCGGCCACTGATGGTCGGTGGAGACGGCAGCCGCCCGGAGGAAACCGAGGTCGAACCGGGCGTTGTGGGCGACCAGGACGGCGCCGCGGGAGAACTCCAGGAACGTCGCCATCACCTCTCCGAGGGTGGGCGCCCCGACGAGGTCGCCGGGGTCGATACCGGTGAGCCTGCTGATGTGCCCCGGCAGGGCACCGTCGATGGCGACGAACGTGGACAGCTCAGCCCGGACCTCGCCGCCCCGTACGCGGACCGCGCCGATCTCGGTGATCTCGTCCGTCCCCGGTCGGGTGCCGGTGGTCTCCAGGTCGACCACGACGAACGTCACCTCGGAGAGCATCGGTTCGAGTTCGTCGAACGCCGCCTGGACCCCCTGGGGCCCGGGCGTGCGGACCGGCTCTCGCGTCGGGGGAGTGGGCATGGTGCCGACGGTAGCGACCCGGTCCGACAGTGGCGGGGCGGACGGTCGTGGCGGAGGCCGGGTGCGGCCCGCCGCCGCGGAGGGGGATGTCGTACCCCGCCGTTACGGTCGGCCTCGAGCCGTAGATCGCGGCCCGGTAACGAATGGGCAACACGCCCAGGACGGAGTGTGATGTAGATCATGTTCTCGATGGACTGCTCACGGTGCCCGGCCCGCCCGCGCCGGTGTGAGGACTGCGTCGTCTCGGTGCTCCTGGCCGGAGAGTCGCAGGTGGACGCGCTTTCCGAGGAGTCGTGTGGGTACGTCCTGGAGCCGGAGGTGCGTTCGGCGATCGAGGTGCTCATGGAGCTCGGAATGGTCTCGACGGTCGAGATCATGGCCTCGGAGACGGCCGCCTAGCGGATGGACTGGACTTCGACGAGATGGTTTCGTAACCTTTTCGAGACCTCGGAAGTCATCACCCGCCCGCCGGTGGGGGGCCGGGGTCACCACCAAAGCGCCAACCACGGTGCACCGGGGAACCACGTTCCACTGGGGTGAATCGCCCGAGGGCCGAGAGGTCCGGGCGTAGGACAGACTTCCGTGTCCGAACCCGTCAGCTAACCCGGTCGGTGTCCAGGAAGAAAGAGGAAATCACTCTCGTGGGAGCCCACAGCATCAAGGCCAACTCGACCGGGCGTCGTGTCGCCACCGCAGGACTGCTCGCGGCCGGAGCCGCCATCGCCGGCGCCGGGACCGCGGCCGC
>NZ_JAALEA010000289.1 GCF_014145145.1 Dietzia cercidiphylli | reverse complement strand
TCACCGTCGAGCGCGTGATCGACCACTCGGCGGCCGAGATCTTCGACATCCTCACCAACCCGGAGAACCACGCCAGGCTGGACGGCTCGGGCTTCGTCCGCGGGGACTACAAGTCCGACCGGATCCAGCAGGTGGGCGACGTGTTCTCCATGGACATGGAGGGTGAGCACATGGGTGGCGAGTACCGCACCGAGAACCACGTCACCGGCTACGGCAAGGACAAGATCCTGGCGTGGCAGACCGCTCCCGCCGGCACCGAGCCCCCCGGCTGGGAGTGGGTCTGGGAGCTCGAGAGCCGCGGGCCCGAGTCGACGCTGGTCCGCCTGACCTACGACTGGGGCAAGGTCACCGACAAGGAGATCCTCAAGAAGGTGTCCTTCCCGCTGGTGTCCGAGCAGCAGCTCGAGGACTCGCTGTCCAACCTCGCCGCCGCGGTGGCCGGCTGAGCCGTTCACTCCGTGGTCGTCAGCTCCCGCAGGTGGTCAGCGCCCGCAGCATCTCGCCCCAGTGGGCCAGCGGCAGCAGGTGGCCCTCACCCGCGTAGACCGTGAGGTCGGCCGCGCCCAGGTGCTCGGCGAGCCATCGCCCGTTGGCCGGTGGGGCCATCTCGTCGTCGTCGCCGTAGCACAGGTGCACGTGCGCGCGGACGTCCTCGACCCGGAAGCCCCACGGGCCGACGAAGGCCACGTTGTCCCACGCGATCGCCCCGGTGCCCTGCCGGAGCGCCTCGCGGAAGTTCACGAACAGGGCCCGCCGGGCCGCGGGGTCGGCGATCACCGCCGCGTCGCTGTCCGCCCACATCCAGTCGACCCACGGCGCGGTCTCGTCGTCCCTGACCGAGAGCATCGCGTCGAGGATCCCGGAGTTGCCGGACCGGAACAGCTCGGCCGCGCGGGCGGGGTCCCCCGGTAAGTGGGAGAGCGCCTCGAGATCTCCCGCGGTCAGCGCCTCGCGCGCCCCGGGCATCCGATCGAACGGGGCCAGGCCGCCGGCGATTCCCACCCGCATGACGCGATCGGGCGCTGCGGCGGCGGTGGCCAGCGCGAACGCCCCTCCACCCGACCAGGCCGAGACGGCGAACCGCGCCACCCCCAGCTCGTCGGCGACTGCCAGGACGTCCCGCGCGACCCCGCCCGGGCTGATCGGCCCGGGGTCGGACAGGCCGTAACCGGGGCGATCGACGCCGATCACCCGTACGCCCGCCCGTTCGGCGAGGTCGGAGCCGAAGTCCATCTCGAGACGCGAGCCCGGGGTGCCGTGGAAGTGGATCACCGGTTGCCCGGCGGGGTCGCCGCACTCGTGCACGGCGATGCGCCGCCCGTCGACGCGGATCATGTGATCGGACATGACGCCGAGCCTATGGGTCGGGAGCGCGACGCGGGACGACGGCGAGGTGAGCCATCTCACCGCAGGGCCCGGCGGTCGCGGTGTCGCACCGAACCGACCCTGTGAGCAGCGCCGATCCCCGTGGGGGTCCCGACTCCCGCCGTCCGAGCCCGACCCGGATCACCCGGTTTCGCCGCGCCGGGGTTGCGTCGCCCCCGTACCCCGCTCGTAGGGTCGTCCGCCGTCCCCGTCGATGGTCGACGGCCGATGCTGGACACCCGATGCACGACACGAGACCTCAGGAGGTCACGAGAGATGCAGAAGAAGCTCGTCCGAACCCTGACCGGCGCGATGCTCGCAGGCGGTATCGCCGCGGGTGGAGCCTCGCTGGCGGCCCCCGCCGCCTCCGCCGCGCCCGCGAGCGCCTGGGACCAGGTGGCCCAGTGTGAGTCCGGCGGCGACTGGCACATCAACACCGGCAACGGATACTTCGGCGGTCTGCAGTTCGCCGCCCAGACGTGGAGCGGCTTCGGTGGCGGCGAGTACGCCCCGACCGCCGACCAGGCCACCCGCGAGCAGCAGATCGACATCGGCGAGCGCGTCCTCGCCGGACAGGGGCCGGGCGCGTGGCCCAACTGTGGTGGCCCGCTGGCCTGAGCGACGTCCGCAGACGGCGCCATCGATAAGAGCGTTCCGCACACCCGCTTCTCGGGCGATGTGTGCGGGACGCTCTTGGCGATGCGGGAGCACCGATGCTCGGCGACGGGAGCATCCATCCTCGGCGATGCGGGAGCACCGATACTCAGGCGCCCCGACCGCAGTGGCCGGCGGCGATTAGGCTCTCCAGACCGTGACCGCCGCCGAGACCGTCTACTCCGCCCTCGTGACCCGCGAGCACTCCCGCGGGACCGACCTCCCGGAGCAGGTGGAGCGCGACGTCCCCCGCAACGGCCTGCGGTTGGTGGCGGCCAACACCCTCCAGTCCTCGGGCGACCAGACGGTCAACGCGTCCACCGTGCTGCCGTGGCTGTTCCACGCCCTCGGGGTCCCCGCGGCGTTGGTCGGTCTGCTGGTGCCCATCAGGGAGTCGGGGTCGATGCTGCCCCAGGTGCTGCTCACGCCGCTCGTCCTGCGGGTCGCCCACCGCAAGTGGGTCTTCGTCACGGGGGCGGGGGTCCAGGCCGCGGCGGTCGCGGTGATGGCCGGCATCGCCGCACTCGGCCACGGCACGGCCGCGGGGGTGGGGATCCTGGGCGCGCTGGTGGTGTTCTCGCTGGGGCGGTGTCTGTGCTCGATCGCCTCCAAGGACGTCCAGGGCCGCACCATCCCCTCGGGCGAGCGGGGCCAGATCATCGGGCTCGCCACCTCTGCGGCCGGGATCGTGGCCGTCACCCTGGGCCTGGCGATCCGTGCGTTCGGCGGCGACGATCTGGGCCCCGGCGACCTCGCCCTGTTGCTGGCCGGTGGCGCCGTGCTGTGGGTGCTCTCGGCGCTGGTCTACGCGCGGGTCACCGAGCCCGCGGGAGAGGCCGCCGCCGGGGCCGCCGATGACCCGGAGGGCGACGGCGGCGGATCCTGGTTCGCCGAGGCGGCCCGGATGTTCCGCGAGGACCGGACGTTCCGCAGGTTCGTCACCGTGCGTGGCCTGATCCTCGTGTCGTCGCTGAGTCCGCCGTTCATCGTGTCGATGTCCGTCTCGGCGGGCACCGGGGCACTGGCCGGGCTCGGCGGGTTCATCCTCGCCTCCGGGATCGCCTCACTCGTCGGGGGGCGGATCTTCGGCCGGCTCGCCGACCGGTCCAGTCGTCGGCTCATGGCGTGGGCGGCCGCCGCCGCCTCGATCGTGGCGCTGGGTTTCGTGGTGGCCGTCTCGCTCCCCGGCGTCGACGGCTCGTCCGCGCTGGGGACCGTGTTCTTCGTGGGCGGATACTTCCTGCTCACGCTGTTGCACTCCGGGGTCCGCGTGGGGCGCAAGACCTATGTCGTGGACGTGGCCGAGGGCGACCTGCGGACGACCTACGTCGCGGTCTCCAACTCGGCCATGGGGATCATCCTGCTCGTGGTGGGCGGCATCAGTTCGGTCATCGCGCTGGCGGGGGTCGAGTGGGCGCTGGTCTTCCTGGCGATCCTGGGGTTGATCGGTGCGGTGTCGGCGCTGAGAATGCCCGAGGCGTCGGCGGCCCGGTGATGCCGGGTGCGTGAGCGCCCCGGAGTCTGGAAGCCTCGGGACGGACGGCGGGTGAAGCCCGCCGGTCATGACGACGACGAGGAGACGCGCCGTGCCCGATGACAATGTCACCCTCACGGATTTCCGAGCAGGCCTGCTCGATGGCAGCGAGAAGGATCTGGCCGACTACGCCGGTCAGGTCGTCTTGGTGGTCAACACCGCCAGCAAATGCGGGTTCACCCCCCAGTACAAGGGGTTGCAGAAGCTGTACGAGGAGTACCGCGACCAGGGCTTCGTGGTGTTGGGCTTCCCGTGTGACCAGTTCGCGCACCAGGAGCCGGGCACCGACGAGGAGATCGGGTCGTTCTGTGAGCGCAACTTCGGGGTGGAGTTCCCGCTGTTCTCGAAGATCGAGGTCAACGGATCGGGCACCCACCCGCTGTACCGCTGGCTCAAGTCGCAGGAATCCGGTCTGCTGGGCGGTCGGATCTCGTGGAACTTCACCAAGTTCCTCGTGGGTCGCGACGGCAGGGTGATCGACAGGTTCGGGCCCAACCGCAAGCCCGAGGACCTGCGCAAGGCTGTCGAGGAGGCGCTGCGGGAGCAGTGAGGCCGTGCGGTGAGTGGGCCGATTCAAGTTGCTGCGGCTAAGGTTCGTAAGTCATCACTGAGAACTCTGGAGCCGTATGGCTGTCGGAATGCCCCGATTCGCCGCCACCGCCACCGCCGGCGCGCTGGCCCTCGCCCTGACCCTCGGTTCGGTCGCCCCGGCCGGAGCGCAGCTCGGCAGCATCGACCCGGCCACGTTGGGGCCGGACGATCTGGAGACCATCATCGAGGCCGTGGGTTCCGTCCCTCTGGGCTCGACCGCCGGTTCGCTCGGGTCGGTGGGCTCCGCGGACATCCCGCTCGGTGAGGGATCCTCTGCCCCCATCGGGACGCCCTCCCCGGTCGATCCGAGCATCACCGAGACCGAGTTCCGGGGAGTCGAGCGCACGCGGGGGGAGTATCAGTACTGGATCGTCGCCTCGGAATCGATGCAGCGCGAGATCACCGTCGAGGTGGTCCCGTCCCGGGGTGAGGGCGCCGCTCCGGTGCTCTACATGCTCGACGGCGTCGGCGCCCCGGTGAGCAGCACCGGGTGGAACCACCAGGGCCAGATCGCGGATCGGCTCGCGGACGAGGACGTGCACGTGGTCAATCCCGCCGGCGCGTTCGCCTCGTACTACACCGACTGGGAGCAGCCGGACCCGGTCCTGGGCAACAACAAGTGGGAGACCTTCCTCACCGAGGAGCTGCCGGGCGTCGTGGCCGAGCAGCTCGAGACGAGCGGCAGGAACGGGATCGGGGGGATCTCGATGGGCGGCCAGGCGGCCATGCACCTGGCCGCCACGCACCCCGGGCTCTACGACGCCGTGATGTCCTTCAGCGGCTACTACTCCACGATGGACGCGCTCGGTTACCAGACCGTCCGGCTCAGCGTGGAGACCCGCGGTGGCCAGGTGGACAACATGTGGGGTCCGCACCGAAGCGGGCGCTGGGCGGAGAACGACACCATCTCTCACCCGGAGGGACTGCGTGGCAAGGCCGTCTACTTCTCGTCCGGCAGTGGCGAGATCGGCCCGGAGGACCTGCAGGAGTACGGCGGCGGCGCGGACGTCCAGAACCTGCTCATCGGACTGGTCCTGGAGAAGGGCGTGCGCGAGGGCACCGAGGCCTTCGAGAGGGCGCTCGACCGCGCGAACGTCGACCACCGGGTGGACTACTCCGACACGGGGCTGCACAACTGGCCGAACTTCCTCAAGAACTTCGAGGCCGGCTGGGAGCACATCAAGCCCGCTCTCGAGGACTGACCCCCGCCCCAGCGCCCTCGCGATGGCCCCATGTTCGCCCCGGCGCCCTCGCGCTCGCTCCCATCATCGATAAGACCGTTCCGCGCACCCCCTTCTCGGGCGATGTGTGCGGAACGCTCTTTTCGTTGGCACGGGCCCGCTCGCTGTCGCGCCCGGGCCCCGGGGGCGGGCCGGGCTCACGCGGGCAGCGGGTTCCGCGCCGGAGTGCCGGGCTGCCGGTGGAGGCCGGCACGCCGCTCGAGGTACCCGGCGATCCTGCCGATCGCGTTCTCGAGCACCTCGGCGTCGGGCAGGCACACGATCCGGAAGTGGTCCGGCTCGGGCCAGTTGAAGCCGGTGCCGTGGGTCACCAGGACGTGCTCGGAGCGCAGTAGATCCAGCACCAGTTCCTCGTCGCTGCCGATGCCGAACCTCTCGGTGTCCAACCGGGGGAAGCAGTAGAGCGCACCGCGGGGCGCCACGCAGCTCACGCCCGGGATGGCGTTGAGGCGCTCGGTCGCCAGTGCGAGTTGTCGCTCGATCCGGCCGTCGGGGTCGATCACGTCGGCACCCCACGGTGAGTCCTCGGCCAGCGCGACCGGGATCGCGTACTGGCCCGGGACGTTGGGGCACACCCGCATGTTTGCCAGCAGGGTGAGCCCTTCCAGCAGGTCCTGCGCCCGCTCGAGGGGCCCGGTCGCGGCGACCCAGCCGGCCCGGTATCCGCACACCCGGTACGCCTTGGACAGGCCGCCGAAGGTCAGGCAGAGCACGTCGTCACCGGCGGCCAGCGCCGCGTGGTGATGGCGGGCGCCCGAGAAGATCACCTTCTCGTAGATCTCGTCGCTGAGCAGGACGAGCCCGTGCCGACGGGCGATGTCGGCCATCCCCCGGACGGTCTCGGCACTGTAGACGGCGCCGGTCGGGTTGTTGGGGTTGATCACCACCAGCGCGGTCGTCCGCGGCGTGATCTTGGACTCGATGTCCGCCAGCGAGGGGTTCCAGCCGTCGGACTCGTCCGCCAGGTAGTGCACGGGCACGCCACCGGTGAGGTTCACCGCGCCGGTCCAGGTGGGGTAGTCCGGTGCCGGGACCAGGATCTCGTCGCCCGGATCGACCATCGCCTGCAGGACCAGGGTGATGAGCTCGCTCACCCCGTTGCCCAGGAACACGTCCTCGGCGCGGATCCCGGGCACCCCCCAGCGCCGGTAGTGCTCGGCCACCGCCGCCCGTGCCTGCGGGATGCCCCGCGAATCCGAGTAGGCCTGGCCCGCGCCGAGTTCGCGGGCCACGGCATCCACGATCTCGGGCCGGGCCTCGAGACCGAACGGGTGCATGTTCCCCAGGTTCAGTCGCAGGATGTCGTGGCCCTCGGATTCCAGCCGCATGGCCTCGGTGAGGATCGGACCGCGGACGTCGTAGCGCACGTCGCGGAGGCGTCGGGATTGGCGGTAGATCTGCATGTGGACCATCACATCGCCAAAGTGGACTGGCGGAAAGGTCCACTTCACGCAGACCCGTGAGACCACTTTTGGCCTCGCGCGCCTAGGCTGAGCGCATGGCCCGCACCGCCCGTCCCGGATCCCTGGTCCTGGGCGAGGTCTCGGGCACCGCGGATCTGGTGGACGCGATCATCGACCTGATCTCCGACGGTTCCCTCGCCGACGGCGACAGGCTGCCCTCCACGCGCACGCTCGCCGAGCAGACCGGGCTCTCCCGCGGCACCGTGGTCCGGGGGTTCGACGAACTCTCGGCCGCCGGCTTCATCGACTCCGTCCAGGGCTCGGGCACCCGGGTCGCCGCCGGGGCGGGTCAGGCGGCGCGCGCCGGGGCGCGG